>NZ_JACARN010000015.1:0-252209 GCF_013386605.1 Pseudomonas sp. IPO3749
CAGAGCACCGGCTTCCACTTCACCACCAATGACACCTGTGGAAGCGGCCTTGCTCGCGAATACGCAGTGTCAGAGTTCTCATTCGGGTCTGACACTCCGTATTCGCGAGCAAGCCCGCTCCCACATTCAGTCTTCACAGGGCATGACTCAGCGTTGTTTCATGCGGTCGATGACCACGGCCAACAGCAGGATTGAGCCGCGAATAACATATTGATAGAACGTGTCGATATTCTTCAGGTTCATCGCATTCTCGATGATCGCCAAAATCAACACCCCGGCAATCACATGGCGGATCATGCCGATGCCGCCACTCAACGACACCCCGCCCAGTACGCAAGCCGAAATCACCGTCAGCTCAAAGCCCTGGCCAATCATCGGCTGGCCGGAGGTCATGCGCGACGCCAGAATCACTCCAGCCAACGCCCCGATCACGCCATGCACGGCGAAAATCAGGATCTTGGTGCGGTCCACATTCACGCCCGCCAGCAACGCCGCTTCCGGGTTGCCGCCGATGGCCATGGTGTTGCGCCCGTAGGTGGTGTAGTTGAGCAGCCAGCCGAAGAACAGGAAGCACAAAATGGTGATCAGGATCGGCACCGGCACGCCAAACAACTGGCCGTTACCGAAGATAAAGAACTGATCCTGGGACACGCCCACCGCCTTGCCGTTGGCAAAGATATACGCCAGGCCACGCACGATCTGCATGGTCGCCAGCGTGGTGATCAACGCATTGACCCGCAGCTTGGCAATGACGATGCCGTTGATCAGCCCCACCACCAGGCCCATCAGCAGCGCGGCGCCAATGCCAAGCATCACGCTGTCGGTGTCGCGCATCACAATCGCCGCCACCACCCCGGCGCAGGCGATGACCGAGCCCACCGACAGGTCGAAGTGCCCCGACGCCAGGCAGAACAGCATGGTGCACGCAGCAATGCCCACGGTGGAAATCGCCAGGCCCAGCCCGCGCATGTTCAACGGTGAAAGGAAGTTGTCGATCAGCAAGGCGCACAGCAAAAAGATACTCACGGCGGCCAGCAGCATCGCCCAGTTGTCGAGCAGCGCACGCAGGTCAAGCGGCTTGCGCGCGGTGGGCAGCACGTTGTGTTGAGTGGTCATAATCGTCTCTCAGTTCGCCAGGCTGCGCGGCAAGGCCAGTTGCAGCAGGTTGGATTCAGTCGCGTGTTCGCGGGTTTGTTCGCCGCGCAGCGCGCCTTCGCACAGCACCAGGATGCGATCGCTGATGCCCATCACTTCCATGAGGTCGCTGGACACCACGATCACCGCAATGCCCTGAGCAGCGAGGTTATGGATGATCTGGTAGATCTCGGCCTTGGCGCCGATATCGATGCCACGGGTGGGTTCGTCCAACAGCAACACTTTCATCGGCATCGACAGCCACCGGCCGAGAATGGCTTTTTGCTGGTTGCCGCCAGAGAGGTACAGGATCTTTTGCGCGGCGTTGGGCGTCTTGACCTTCATGGCTTTGATCTGCTGGTCGGCGTTGCCCTTCTCCCAGCCGTCGCGCAGCAGCCAGCCAAACGTGGAATGGGCGCCCCGCGCACTGATATTGATGTTCTCGGCGACGCTGGACAGCGGAATGATGCCCTCCTTCTTGCGGTCTTCCGGGCACAACAGCACGCCGGCGGCGATAGCATCCCGTGGTGACTGCAAATGCAGCGGCTCACCACAGAGTTGCAGTTGCCCGGCGCTGGCCCGCTCCAGGCCGCTGAGCAGGCGGAACAGCTCCGTGCGCCCTGCCCCGACCAGCCCGAACAGCCCAAGAATCTCGCCCTTGCGCACGTTGAAACTGATCGGCTCACGCAGGCCAGGCCCCAACAGGCCGTCGACCTTGAGCGCCACCTCGCCGTGCTCACGCGGGCGGTAGTCGTAGATGTCCTGGATATCGCGGCCGACCATGCAGGTCACCAATTGATCATGGGTCAGCGCACTCATGTCGTCGAAGGTGCGCACATAACGGCCGTCCTTGAACACCGTCACCGCGTTGCAGATACGGAACACTTCCTCCATGCGATGCGACACGTAGAGCACCACTTTGCCCTCATCCCGCAGACGCGTGATGATCGCCATCAAGCGGTCGATTTCCCGCGCCGACAAGCTGCTGGTGGGCTCATCAAACGCAATCACATGGGCGCCACGGGACAGCGCCTTGGCGATTTCCACCAATTGGCGCTGGCCCAGGGACAGGCGCCCGAGCTTTTCGGCCGGATCGATTTCATCCGCCAACCCTTTGAGGCAAGCGAGGGCCTGCTTGCGCAGGAGCCCTCGGTTGACCACGCCAAAACGCGCCGGCAAGTGCCCGAGGAACAGGTTCTCGGCCACGCTCATTTCCGGCACCAGGTGCAGTTCCTGATGGATCACCGCCACGCCGCTGGCAATGCTGTCAGCAGCGTTTTTGAAGGCCATGACCTGCTCGCCGATCTGCAGCGTGCCGCTGTTGGGAATGTAGGCGCCGCCGAGGATCTTGAGCAGCGTCGACTTGCCCGCACCGTTCTCGCCCATCAACGCGTGCACCTGCCCAGGGTGGGCGCTGAAGCTGATGCCATCCAGCGCCTTGACCCCCGGAAAGGTTTTGCCGATGCCGTCAAATCGCAAGGCGGCAGCAGTCATTGCCACAGCCCGATCTTGGTCAGCTCGGCCTGGAAGTTTTCACGGGTGATCAGGGTCACTTCGTCCATGGCCGTGTACTTCGGCGGCTCGGTGCCTTTTGTGACCCACTCGTACATCATCAGCGCGGTGTTATAGCCCTCGATGTGCGGGCTCGGCAGCATCGAGCCGAAGAAGCCGCTGCTCGGTTTTTTCAGTTCGCCGATGGCGTCGGTGCCATTGATGCCGATGCCGATCACGTTGGCCGCCTTGAAGCCGGCGCTTTCAGTGGCGCGTACGCCGCCGAGTACGGTGTTGTCGTTCATGCCGCCGATGATCAGGTTTTTCGCGCCGCTGGGGAGTTTCACCAGGGCCGAGTTGGTGGCGTCCATGCTGCCTGGGACATCCAGGGTCTTGGCGGCCGTAAACAAGATGTGATCCTTGGGAATGCCGGCTTCTTCCAGGGATTTGACCGAGCCATCGGTGCGCTTCTTACCGGTGTCGAGCTCGTTGAAGGTGTTGATCACCGCATAGGTGTCCTTCCAGTCCCAGCCGCGTTTTTTCGCTTCGGCGGCCATGGCGGCGCCTTGCTTCTGGCCGACCTCAAAG
Organism: Pseudomonas sp. IPO3749; assembly: GCF_013386605.1. Taxonomy (NCBI): domain Bacteria; kingdom Pseudomonadati; phylum Pseudomonadota; class Gammaproteobacteria; order Pseudomonadales; family Pseudomonadaceae; genus Pseudomonas; species Pseudomonas sp. IPO3749. The sequence goes on from NZ_JACARN010000015.1 coordinate 3,214, forward strand.
GCCGCCATCCCCAGGTACGGCACGTCTTCCATGAAGTTGCCCTTGGCGTCGACGAAGCGGTCATCCACTGCGATGACTTTCAAGCCGTTGGCCTTGGCCTTCGCGACGATGGCCGGGCCGAGGGACACATCCGGCGGGCAGATCACAAAGCCTTTGGCACCGTTGGCGGCCAGGCTGTCGATGGCCGAGAGGGTTTTCTCACCGTCGGGCACGGCGATCTTGATCACGGTGAAGCCATGCTCCTTGCCGGCCTTCTCGGCAAAGGCCCACTCGGTCTGGAACCATGGCTCCTCGGCCTGCTTGACCAGGAAACCGATCTTCACTTCTTCAGCGGCCAGCAACAGCCCGCTCAAGCTCATGGCCGAGACCGCCACAGCGGCGCAGCACAGGGAACGCAAACCACGACGACGATTCATACGGGTGACTCCTTGTTGTTGTTTTTAAGTAGTACTGAGGTAGCAAGCTTGGTGTGGCGAGGGAGCTTGCTCCCGCTGGGGTGCGTAGCGCCCCCAAAAATCGGGACTGCTGCGCAGTCCAACGGGAGCAAGCTCCCTCGCCACAAGGAACCCACTCCCATAGGGTTTATCCGGCAAAGCGGTGACAGGGTTTTCCAGGCACATCAACCTCGATGGCCAATACCGCACCATCCAGGGGGTGATCCAAAGGACTGGCGGCACTGGTGATATAGAGGGTGGTGAGATCCGGGCCACCAAACACGCAACTGGTGGGGCGGCTGACGGGCAGTTCGATGATGCGGTCCACTTCGCCGTCGGGCGTGAGGCGCAACAGGCAACTGCCGTCCCAGCGGGCGTTCCAGAGATAGCCTTCGACGTCCATGGCCGAGCCATCCGGCCCGCCACGTTCGTGGGGGCCGAACCAGACTTGCGCGGGACCGAGTTGGCCGTCGGCTTGAATTGCATGCCGGTACAGCGTGCCGTCCAGGCTGTCGCCAAAGTGCACGTGGCGACCGTCGTCGCTCCACAGCAAGGTATTCGGAATGCCCAGGCCACTGAGCAACGGCGTGACCTGCGCATCGGCATCGATACGGAACAGGCCGCCGGAGCGTCGGGTGATGGGCAGGTCTTCGCCCTGCTCGCCGATATTGTTCTGCATGGTGCCCAGCCACAGGCGGCCCTGGGCATCGCAGCGCGCTTCATTGCCACGGTTACCCGGTTGCGGGTCCGCGACGCACAGCAGGGTCAGGGCTTCGGTGGCCAGGTCGAGGCGATACACGCCGCTGCTCAAGGTCACCAGGGCATCGCCGCTTTCACACGGGATGAAGGCCGAGACATGCTCGGGCAACTGCCACACCTGCAACTGCCCGCCCATCAGGCGCAGCGCCTGTTTGCCGGCGATATTCACCCAGTACAGCGCCTGGGTCGGCGCATCCCAGAACGGACCTTCGCCCAACTGCGCACGGTGCGGGGTAACGGCGATACACGACATGATGCCTCCTGGATTCTTGTTGTTCTCAGGTGCGCGTTACAGCGGGTCGCGAGATGGCGTGCCATCCACCAGCCGCTGGATACGCAACGGGTTGGCGTTTTTCAACGCGTCGGGCAGCAGGCTATCAGGGTAATTCTGGAAGCACACGGGGCGCAGGAAACGGTCGATGGCCAAGGTGCCGACCGACGTGCCACGGGCATCCGACGTGGCCGGGTACGGCCCGCCGTGCACCATTGAATCGCAGACCTCCACACCGGTCGGGTAACCGTTGAGCAGGATGCGGCCGACCTTCTGTTCCAGCAGCGGCGTGAGTTCGGCGAACTGTTGCAGGTCAGCCAGCTCGCCAATGATCGTGGCCGTGAGTTGGCCGTGTAGCCCCTGCAAGGCGGCGCTGAGCTGGGCCTGGTCGGCCACTTCGACAAACACCGTGGTCGGGCCGAAGACTTCTTCCTGCAGCACTTCATCGCCGTCAATCAACAGGCTCGCATCAGCCTTGAACAACTGCGGTTGCGCTTGGTTGCCGGCCTGTTGGCGGCCCGCCAGGTGCTGGATGCCCGGATGTGCCAGGAGCTTTTCCAGACCCTTGCCATAGCTGCCCAGGGTGCCGGCGTTGAGCATGGTCTGCGCCGGTTGGTCGCCGATCAATTGCGCGACGTGTTGGGTGAACGCGGTGAACTCAGGCGAAGCAATGCCGATCACCAAACCAGGGTTGGTGCAGAACTGGCCGCAGCCCTGGACCACCGAGGCGGTCAGGTCACGCGCGACGCTTTCAGCACGCGCGTTCAACGCCTGGGGCAGCACGATCACCGGGTTGATGCTCGACATTTCGGCAAACACCGGGATCGGCTGCGGGCGTGCTGCCGCCATGTCGCACAACGCACGACCGCCCTTGAGCGAACCGGTAAAGCCCACCGCCTGGATCGCTGGGTGCTTGACCAGCGCCTCACCGACGCCGCCACCGAAGATCATATTGAACACACCGGCGGGCATCTCGGTGGTTTCGGCCGCGCGGATGATTGCATCGGCAACCCGCTCGGCCGTCGCCATGTGCCCGCTGTGGGCCTTGAACACCACCGGGCAACCTGCCGCCAGCGCGGCGGCGGTGTCGCCGCCCGCCGTGGAGAACGCCAAGGGAAAGTTGCTCGCACCAAACACGGCCACCGGCCCCAGGCCGATGCGGTATTGACGCAGATCCGGACGTGGCAAGGGTTGGCGATCAGGCAGCGCTTTATCAATGCGTGCACCGTAGAAATCACCGCGACGCAATACGCTGGCGAACAGGCGCATCTGGCCGCTGGTACGCCCGCGCTCGCCCTTGATGCGCGCAGCGGGCAGCGCGGTTTCGCGGCAGACCAACTCGACAAAGTCATCCCCCAACGCGTCCAGCTCATCGGCCACTGCATCCAGGAACTGCGCACGGCGCGCCGCACTCAACGCGCGGTAGGCAGGATAAGCCTGCGCGGCAGCCTTGGCGGCGGCATCGACTTCCTGTGGCGTGGCCTGGTAGAACACCTGGGGCAAGGCTTCGCCAGTGGTGGCGTCGACGCTTTGCAAGGTGATGCTGCCGTTGGCGCTGCGTTGGCCGCCGATGTAGTTGTGGCCGAGGAACGAGGTCATAGGGTTCTCCTTTAAAGGGTGATGACGTTGCCGGGTTCGAAGGCCGCATCGCTGCTGCCGACACGGTTGACCAGCGGCGCGCCGAACTCGGCCTGGCTGATCTCGAACACATCGCCCGGCTGGGTGCGGATACCGTCAGCGAATGACAGGGTCGCGGTGCCGAAGAAGTGGACGTGCACATCGCCCGGCTTGAGGAACTGGCGGTACTTGAAGTGGTGGTATTCGAGGTTTTCCAGGCTGTGGCACATGTTGGCTTCGCCGCTGAGGAATTCGTTCTGCCAGATCACTTCGCCCTCGCGCAGAATGCGGCTGGTGCCCGCCAGGTGTTGGGGCAACTCGCCCACGCGCAACTCAGGGCCATAGCTGCAACTGCGCAACTTGGAATGGGCCAGGTACAGGTAGTTCTTGCGTTCCATGACGTGATCGGAGAACTCGTTGCCCACCGCGAAACCAACGCGATAGGGCTTGCTGTCCGGGCCGATGACGTAGAGGCCGCCGATTTCCGGTTCTTCGCCGGCATCTTCCGCGAAGGGAGGCGACGGGAAGGCCGCGCCGGGGCGCACCACAATGCTGCCGTCGCCCTTGTAGAACCACTCTGGTTGTACGCCCGCGTGGCCGGACTCTGGCTTGCCGCCCTCCACGCCCCATTTGAAGATGCGCATGGTGTCGGTCAACGCAGTGTCATCCCCGGCCTGGTGCATCTTGTCCCGCGCCGAGGCGCTGCCCAGGTGGGTCAGGCCAGTGCCGCTGATCAGCATGTGAGCCGGGTCCGGGTGGTCCAGTGGCGGCAGGATTTTCAGGTCGGCCAGCAAGGTGGCGTAGTCGTAGCTGTCGCCCAGGCCCAGGCTGTCCACCTGTTGCGCCAGGCCGACGCCGGCTTCGATAGCGGCCAGGGCTAATTCGCGCACCGTGCGGGCGCTGTTGACCTCACGCACTTTGCTGCCTTCCACCACGCCGACGCGGCGCTCACCGTTACGCAATTCGAACTGAACCAAACGCATGTCATTTCTCCTGAATCAAGTACGTGTAGCGCCACGGGCACTGGCGGCGAATTGGTCCGCAGGCAGCACGTGCTTGCGCTCCAGTTGGCGGTAGACCACACCCGTCAGCAGCAAGCCAAACACCATCACTGCGGACAAGAAGTACAAGCCCGACGCCAGGTTGCCGGTGTATTCCTTGAGCGCGCCGATCACGAACGGGCCGATATAGCCGCCGAGGTTGCCCACCGAGTTGATCAACGCGATGCCCGCCGCCGCACTGGCGCCGGCAAAGAACCGTCCCGGCAAGGTCCAGAACACCGCCGTGCAAGAAAACATCGCGAACGCCGCCAGGCACAGCGCAGCCATTTGCAGCACCGGCACGCTCAGCCAGGCGCTGCAGAACAGGCCGATGGCGCCCAGCACGTAAAGCACGGCGAGATGGCCGTAGCGGTCATTCAAACGGTCGGAACTGCGCGGGATGATCAGCAGGCCGATGATGCCGAAGATGTACGGCACGGCAGAGATGAAACCGGTGGTGAGGTCACTGCCGCCGAATTGCTTGATCAAGGTCGGCAGCCACAGGCCCAGGCCATAAATGCTCAGGGTCACCGGCAGGTAGAACAGCGCCAGCAGCAGCACGCGCTTGTCTTTCAAGGCATGCAGCGGGTTGCCGTGACGGGTTTGGCCGTAGGCTTGCAGGTCTTTGGCGAGTTCGCCGGTCAGCCAGGCTTTTTCATCCTCACTCATCCAGTTGACCTGCTTGGGGCCGTCCGGCAGGTAGCGCAGCACCGGCCAGGTCAGCAGGATCGCCGGGGTGCCGATGACGATGAACAGCCACTGCCAGCCATGCAGGCCAAGGATGCCGTCCATGCCCAGCAAACCGCCGGACACCGGGCCGGTGATCATCATCGCGATAGGTTGGGACAGGATAAACAGCCCGAGGATCTTGCCGCGATGACGCACCGGGAACCACTGCGTGATGTAGTAGAGAACGCCCGGAAAGAACCCCGCCTCCGCCGCCCCGAGAAGGAAGCGCATCACGTAAAAGCTGTGCGGCCCCTGCACGAAGGCCATGCCGATGGTGATGGCGCCCCAGGTGATCATGATCCGCGCAAACCAGCGGCGCGCGCCGAAGCGATCAAGCATCAGGTTGCTGGGGATCTCGAAGAGGAAGTAGCCAATGAAGAACAACCCTGCGCCCAAACCGTAGGCGGCGTCGCCAATGCCGACGTCGGCGCCCATGTGCAACTTGGCGAAGCCCACGGCGGAGCGGTCCACGTAGGCGATCAGGTACAGCAGGATCAGGAAGGGAATCAGTTTCAGCGTGATGCGCCGAATAAGCCGCAGTTCCTGGCTCATGGGGTCGATCTCCGATTGTTGTTTTTATAGAAGCTCGGGGGACGCCTCTCGCGAAAATCCGCCAGGGTCATACCTCAGTTGAAGCCGACTATATAGTATGACTATTTGCAAAACAACTCTTCCAAAGCTGCGTTTTTGCGCTTATGTTTAAGCACGCATAGAACATATAGTCATACAATAAGAGAATCGATCATGTCTGATAAAAAGCCCGGCCTACGCTCCGCCCAGTGGTTTGGTACTGCCGACAAGAACGGCTTTATGTACCGCAGCTGGATGAAGAATCAGGGCATTGCCGACCATCAGTTCCATGGCAAACCGATCATCGGCATTTGCAACACCTGGTCGGAGCTGACCCCGTGCAACGCGCATTTCCGCCAGATCGCCGAGCACGTCAAACGCGGCGTGATCGAGGCCGGTGGTTTCCCGGTGGAGTTTCCGGTGTTCTCCAATGGCGAATCGAACCTGCGCCCCACCGCCATGCTCACGCGCAACCTGGCGAGCATGGACGTGGAAGAAGCGATTCGCGGCAACCCGATTGACGGCGTGGTGCTGCTGACCGGCTGCGACAAGACCACCCCCGCCCTGCTGATGGGCGCCGCCAGTTGCGACGTGCCGGCCATCGTGGTCACCGGCGGGCCGATGCTCAACGGCAAGCACAAGGGCCAGGACATCGGATCGGGCACCGTGGTGTGGCAGCTCAGCGAACAGGTGAAAGCTGGCACCATTACCCTGGATGATTTCCTGGCGGCCGAAGGCGGCATGTCGCGCTCGGCGGGCACCTGCAACACCATGGGCACCGCGTCGACCATGGCCTGCATGGCCGAAGCACTGGGCACCTCGCTGCCGCACAACGCGGCGATTCCAGCGGTGGATGCACGGCGTTATGTGCTGGCGCATATGTCCGGCATGCGCGCGGTGGAGATGGTGCGCGAAGATTTGAAGCTGTCGAAGATCCTCACTAAAGAAGCGTTTGAAAACGCAATCCGCGTGAATGCCGCCATTGGTGGCTCGACCAACGCGGTGATCCATCTCAAGGCCATCGCCGGGCGTATCGGCGTCGAACTCGATCTGGACGATTGGACCCGCATGGGCCGTGGCATGCCGACCATCGTCGATTTGCAGCCGTCGGGCCGCTTTCTGATGGAAGAGTTCTACTACGCCGGCGGCCTGCCGGCCGTGTTGCGTCGCCTCGGTGAAGCCAACCTGATTCCCCATCCGAACGCCCTGACCGTGAACGGCAAGTCCCTCGGCGAGAACACGAAGGACTCGCCGATCTACGGCCAGGACGAAGTGATCCGCACCCTCGACAACCCGATCCGCGCCGACGGCGGCATCTGCGTGTTGCGCGGCAACCTGGCACCGCTCGGTGCAGTGCTCAAGCCCTCTGCTGCCAGCCCGGCACTGATGCAACACCGAGGCCGCGCCGTGGTGTTCGAAAACTTCGACATGTACAAGGCGCGCATCAACGACCCGGAACTGGATGTGGACGCCAACTCGATCCTGGTCATGAAAAACTGCGGGCCCAAGGGTTACCCAGGCATGGCCGAAGTCGGCAACATGGGCTTGCCCGCCAAGCTATTGGCCCAAGGCGTGACCGACATGGTGCGGATCTCCGACGCGCGCATGAGCGGCACGGCCTACGGCACGGTGGTGTTGCACGTGGCGCCGGAAGCGGCGGCCGGCGGTCCGTTGGCCACAGTGAAGGAAGGTGACTGGATCGAACTCGACTGCGCCAACGGCCGTCTGCACCTGGACATCCCCGACGCAGAGCTGGCGGCACGCATGGCCGACCTGGCGCCACCCGAGAAGCTGATCGTCGGTGGCTATCGCCAGCTGTACATCGACCATGTGCTACAGGCCGACCAGGGCTGCGACTTTGACTTCCTGGTGGGTTGCCGTGGGGCGGAAGTCCCAAGGCATTCCCACTAATTGGGATGCTATGATGCGGCGAATTCAAGCCAGAGCCTCCCTGTAGACATGGATCACCAGCCGTCCAAGCCGCGCAAGAGCCAGCATGCCCAGATCGTCCAGGATTTGGGCATGCACATCGTTTCCGGTCGCTTCAAGCCCGAAGAACGCTTGCCCATGGAGGCCACGCTCTGCGAGGAGTACAAGGTCAGCCGCTCGGTGTTGCGTGAAGCGACCCGCGTGCTCAGCGCCAAGGGCCTGGTGTATTCCAAGCCCCGGGTGGGCGCGGTGGTGCGGCCACGCTTGAAATGGCACCTGCTCGACCCGGACGTGCTGTCCTGGTTGATGCAATCCACGCCCCACAGCGAGTTCTTCAACACCTTGGCCGGCGTGCGGCGCATCCTCGAACCGGAAATCGCCGCCATGGCCGCGACCACCGCCACCGACGAAGACATCGCCACCATCGAGCAAGCCTACCTGGGCATGGAAACCGCGCAGACCCACGAACAGCTGTTGCAGGCTGACCTGGATTTCCACCGCGCGATTGCCGACGCCACCCGCAACGACCTGCTGGCCTATATGTGCAACATGCTGTCGCTGCCGTTGCGCGAGTCGATCAACATCACCAACCGCCGCCCGGATATCCAGGGCCTGAGCCTGCCCCGGCACAAGGCGATCCTCACTGCCATTCAGAACCGCGATGCCCTGGGCGCGCGGCATGCGTCGCTGGTGCAGCTGGATGACACGCGGGTGGCGTTGGATACGGTGATGAATGTGCTCACGCCGCTGTAGTGTGGGAGCTGGCAGCCAAGCTCTATCAGGTGTAAATCAATCCAAATGTGGGAGCGGGCTTGCTCGCGAATGCGCAGTGCCAGTCAACAGATTCAGTGACTGACACTCAGCATTCGCGAGCAAGCCCGCTCCCACAAGGGTTATGCGGTGTGCCTGCCCATCCTGCTATTGGTTTACAGGGTGTAGGCAATCCCCACCTGCACCGTGCGCGGTTCACCCGGATACGCATACACGTTGCCGAACGCGCCTTCTTCATAGTCGCGGTTGAACAGGTTCTTCACGTCCAGGTTCAGACGGATTTTATCATTGACCTTGTAGTAGCTGAGCAGGTCGACCACGGTGTAGGCGTCCATCGAGAATGCAGTGTTGGACGTCTGCCCCGCGCGCTCATCCACGTATTTGCCGCCCGCCCCCAGGCCCAGGCCCTTGAGGGCGCCGTCCTGGAATTCGTAGACGTTGAGCAGGCTGAAGCTGTTGCGCGGAATGTTCAGCAAGCGGGTGCCGGTGTGCAGGGTGTTGTCCTTGGTGACTTCGGCGTCCACGTAGGCATAGCCGCCAATCACGCGCCATTGCGGGGTGATGTTGCCGGCGACGTTGAGGTCCAAACCTCGGCTGCGCACCTGGCCGGCCGCGACACTGAAGGTTGAGTCGAGCGGGTCGGTGGTGAGCACGTTTTTCTTCTCGATCTGGTAGATCGCCGCGTCGACACTCAGTTGGCGATCCAGGGCTTCCCACTTGATGCCCATCTCATAGGACTTGCCTTTCTCCGGCTCAAAACCACCCCCCTGACGGCTGGCACCGGTGTTGGGCTTGAACGAACGGGCTGCGTCCGCGTACACCGCGACGGTGTCGGTGAGGTCGTAGATCACGCCCATGCGCGGGGTGACCGCGTTATCGCTGGCTTCCCAGCTTTTACCGCCTGGCACATAGGTGTGGTAGTCATGTTCGAAACGCTCGAAGCGGGCGCCGGCCAGCACTTTGAGGCGCTCGGTCAGGGCGACCTGGTCCTGGACGAAGGCGGCGTAGGTCTTGAGGTTTTCCTTGTCGTGGGTCGGCGTGCGTGTGAGCGCCGGGCGCGGCTGGCCGTAGACCGGGTTGAAGATATCGATGGGGTAGGCACCCACTGCGCCGCTGGAACGCTGGATGATCGACTTGTAGTCGTAGTCTTCGAACTCGACGCCGCTCAGCAGCGTGTGGTCGAAACCGCCGGTGGAGAAATGCCCGGTGAGGTTGAGTTGGGTGTCCTTGTCGGTCCACTCCAGCTTGCGGTAGTTGAAGTTGCGGCCCAGGGTGCGCCCGTCAGCGGCCAGGCCGTTGGCTTCGATGGCGTTGCCTTGCAAGGTGCCGTCGAGCCACTGAAAACCGCCGCCCAGGGTCCAGTTTTCGTTGAGCAGGTGCTCGAAACGCAATTGCGCCATGCTGTTGTCGTTGTGCAGTTTGCCGGCGTCTTTTTCACCCCAGAAGGTGTCGCGCGAAGGCGTGCCTTTTTGATTGGGGTAACGCGTCAAGCCACGGTCCAACGGGTGATTGTTGCGCATGAAGTCACCTTCGAAGATCACCTTGGTGTCATCGGTGGCCTGCCAGGTGATCACCGGGGTCACGCCGTAGCGCTCGGTTTCCACGTGATCACGGAAGGTGTCGCCGCCCTCACCCACCACGTTCAAGCGATAGGCCAGGCGACCGTCTGCATCCAACGGGCCGGACGCGTCAAGGGTGGCGCGCTGCATGCCCTGGTCATCCAGTTGGCTGCCGAGGGTCACCGTCGGCTCGGCCAGCGGTTGCTTGGAGACCACGTTGAAGGTGCCACCGGGATCGCCACGGCCGTAGAGCATGGTCGCCGGGCCGCGCAGCACCTCCAGGCGCTCGATGGTGTTGGCGTCGGGCATGTTCGGGTAGCCGCGATTGATCGGGAAACCATTGCGGTAGAACTCGCCGGTGGTAAAGCCGCGCACGGTGAAGGTGGTGAGGCCCTGCCCGCCGAAGTTGTTGGCGCGGCCGACGCCGCCGGCGTAGTCCAGCGCGTCCTGCAGGCGGGTGGCGCCGATGTCCTCGACCACCGCCCTGGACACCACGCTGATGGACTGCGGGGTTTCGTGGATCGAGGTATCAGTGCGCGTCGCACTTGCCGAGCGGGTGGCATGGTAGCCCTGCACCGGACCCTGGGCGGTTTCGTAGTCGGCCGCGCCCGTAATGCTGGTGGTCTGCAGCTCGATCGCGGCTTTTTCAAGCGGTTCGACCTCCGCCCAGCTCAACGGGGAAAACGCCTGAAGCACACACACGGAAAGCAGGGTACGACGCATGAAGGATAAACCTAGTGAAAGAGCCAGATGGGGCGGCATATCTGCCAATTATTCTGCGCGGCATGATATGTCAAATCATTACCGTTTGGCATTTATTCTCATTAACGACTTATCGAGTAACCGCTTTGTATCAACGCACGGCAAAAACCGCGCAAAAAAAAGCCACTCTCACGAGTGGCTTCTGTCACGCCCTTACCGCCTCAGCGATAACGTTCCAACCAATGCGCATAAGGTGCAGGCAAGGTCCACGACGACTTCTCGACGCCCAGCTCCTTGGCCGCAAAGTACGCCCAATGCGGGTCAGCCAAGTGCGCACGCCCCACCGAAACCAGGTCCAGATGCCCGGCTTGCAAGGCGCCTTCCGCCAGTTGCGGCGTGCCGAAGCCCCAGGCCGAGGTCACCGGAATGCCGGCTTCACGACGCACGCGCTCAGCGATCGGGCCCATGAACGCCGGACCCCATGGAATATTGGTGTCGGGAATGGTGAAGCCGACGCTGACACTCAGCAGGTCCAGGCCACCGGCCTTGAAACGACGGGCCAGTTCGATAGATTCGGTGAGGGTCTGCTCGTCGCGACCGTCGTATTCGATCACACCGAAACGCGCGGTGAGCGGCAGGTTTTCCGGCCACACTTCGCGCACGGCGGCCAGGGTTTCCAGGAGGAAACGGCTGCGGTTGTCGAAGCTGCCGCCGTAGGCGTCGGTGCGTTGGTTGGAGTGCTCGGAGAAGAAGCTCTGGCCCAGGTAGCCGTGGGCGAAGTGCAGTTCGATCCACTCGAAACCGGCGTCGCGGGCGCGGCGGGCGGCGTCGACGAAGTCCTGACGCACACGGGCGATGTCGTCCAGGGTCATGGCGCGCGGCACTTGCGGCAGGTTGGCACCGAAGGCGATGGCCGACGGTGCGATGGTTTCCCAGCGGCGCGCATCGGATGTGGCCATATGGTCGTCACCTTCCCACGGGCGGTTGGCGCTGGCCTTGCGGCCGGCATGGCCAATCTGGATGCCCGGCACCGAACCGGCAGCCTTGATGGCCTGCACCATCGGCACGAAGGCCTCGGCGTGGGCGTCGCTCCAGAGCCCGGCGCAGCCTGGGGTGATACGGCCTTCCGGCGCGACGGCGGTGGCTTCGACCACTACCAGGCCAGCCCCGCCACGGGCCATGCTGGCCAGGTGCACAAGGTGCCAATCGTTGACGATGCCATCATCGGCCATGTACTGACACATCGGCGGAATGGCAATGCGATTGCGCAGGGTGACGTCTTTGAGTGTGAACGGTTCGAACAATGCGGACATGTTGACTCCAGCCAGTGGTTGATTGATTCGATAGTTCGATGGTAATCGAACTATGGTATTCAACGATAGCCCCCTGTTATGATTCGCTTCATGCGAGCCTTCAAACACCCTCCCCTTCAAGACCTGACCCTCGAACGCGTGCTGTACGCCCTGAGCGATCCGGTGCGCCTGGAAATCGTGCGCTGCCTGGCCGGCGTGCCAGAAGCCACCTGCGGCGAGTTGGACGGCGGGCGGCCCAAATCGAGCATGTCGCATCACTTTCGCGTGTTGCGCGATGCCGGGTTGGTGCAGACCCGCAGCGTGGGCACCACTCATCTGAATGCGTTGCGTGCGGAGGATCTGGAGGGCCGCTTTCCCGGCTTGCTTGCGAGCATTCTGGCCCAGCGTTAAGAAACGATTCAGCTAACGCAATCATTGGCACCGAACCTTTCCCCCGAACCCACGTCCGAGCTTAAGCACTGTTGCTTACCGCTCGCCGCGAGGTCTTCGTTTGAAAGCTGCCATCCTCAAAAAGTACCGCCTGATCATCAAGACCATGGGCTACGTGGGCTGGGCGTTGTTCTGGCTATTGCTGTGGGACGTCGCCGTCACCGTAGACTTCATGCTGTTTCTCACCGCCAAGATCAATTTACCGCTGATGCCCCTGACCCTGCTGGGTTCGGCGCTGGTGGTGCTGATCAGTTTCCGTAACAGCAGCGCCTACAATCGGTGGTGGGAAGCCCGCACGCTATGGGGCGCGATGGTCAATAACTCGCGCAGCTTTGCGCGCCAGGTCTTGACCTTGCTGGACGACCCCGACGGCGAAGTGAACCCGGTCAAGGCCACCCTGTTGCGCCGTCATGTAGCGTACGTGAACTGCCTGGCCGCCCATCTCAAGGGCCAGCCATGCCCTGAAGAAGTCCGCGCCTTCATCCCCAGCGAAGAGTTCGCGCGCAATGGCGCCACCAACAACTTCGCCAATGACATCCTCACCGGCTCGGCCGCACTGCTCGCCAAAGAATATAAAGCCGGTCATCTGGACAGCATCCGCCTGGCGCGACTGGAGTCGACCCTGGTGGACTTGTCCAACGCCCAGGGCGGCATGGAACGGATTGCCAACACCCCGCTGCCCTACCCCTACGTGTATTTCCCGCGCCTGTTCATCTCGTTGTTCTGCCTGATCGTACCGGTGGGCCTGGTGGAATCCCTGGGTTGGTTCACCCCGCTGGCCTCGACGGTGGTGGGTTTCATGCTGCTGGCCATCGAGCGCATCGGCACCGACCTGCAAAGCCCGTTCAACTCCAGCGAACACCAGATCCAGATGGAAACCATCTGCGAAACCATCGAGAAAAACCTGCAGTCGATGCAGCGTGATGCGCTGGGTGGCGAGCGCATCGGTTAAACCCTCCTTTGGCCCTCAAGTGCGTGCTCCCGCAGTCGATACACAGGGAGTACGCATGGGCCACACCTCCCTCAAAACAACACATGCGACGCTCGACGCCACTGTTTTCTCCTTGCCAAAAATTATAAATACCCGCGGGTGAAGTCATGAATATCAAGCAAAAGCTGACCTGGGCGTTTGCCGCCATCGCGTGCGTCCCGGTTATTTTGGTCGCGGTACTGGTTGTGCTGAATCTGCGCGAGGGGGCCCAGGCCAATTTCCTCGACAGCAGCGGCCGTGAGATTCGCCAGATCGACAATGGCATGAAGCAGTTCTTCGACGGCATCAGCCAGAACGTCGACTATGTGGCCAAGGACCCGCGCGTTGTCGCGGCCAAGGACCTCAAGAGCTACGCGGGCGCCGACGCCGCACAAATCCCCCTCACCCCCACCAATAAAGAACTGCTGGAGATTTTCGACCAGTTCGCCAAGAGCCATCCGAGCACCGCTTACCTGTCCCTGGGCTTGAAAGACGGCGGCTACGCCAGTTGGCCCGACGACACCAAACTCAACAATTACGACCCGCGCGTACGCCCCTGGTACCAGGCGGCCATCGCCGCACCGGGCAAAACCGTGCGCACCGGCGCCTACTATTGGGCGCCGGACGATGTGACGCTGATCGGCACCGTGCATACCGTGGCCGACGCCAGCGGCAATATCCTTGGCGTGGTCGGCCTGGACGTGTCGCTCAAGCAACTCACCGAACTGGTGCGCAACATCAAGCTCGGTGACAGCGGCTACCTGATGCTGGTGGAAGGCAACGGCAACGTGCTGGTGGACCCCAGCGATGCCAAGCACAACTTCAAGCCCCTGGCCGACCTGGGCCCGAACTACGCCGAACTGGCCAAGCGCGGCGACGGCGTGACCCAGATCGAGATCGATGGCGTGGCCTACATGGCCAACATGGTCAGTTCCAAAGACCTGGGCTGGCGTTTTATCGGCCTGATCAAGCGCGACGAAGTCATGGCCGGCGCCACCCGCCTGACCTGGTTGATCGCCGCCATTGCCGCGGTATTGGCGTTGGTGTTCGCGGTGGTCGGCGCCAGCTTTGCCAGCGTGATCGTGCGGCCGATTCGCGGCGTGGCCGACGGCCTGCAAGAGATCGCCGAAGGTGAAGGCGACCTGACCCGTCAGCTCAAGGTGCAAGGCAAGGACGAAACCGCCAGCCTGGCCGGCTGGTTCAACCAGTTCCTGAGCATGATCGCCCAGTTGGTGCAGCGAATCGGCAACGCCTCGTCGGACCTGCAGACCGCCGCCGCCGACACCAGCCAAGTCGCCAACAACATGAACCAGGCCGCCGGCCGCCAGCGCGAAGCCGTGGAACTGGTGAGCACGGCGTTCAACGAAATGGTCGCCACCGCCAACGAAGTCGCGCGCTCCTGCAGCGCCGCCGCCACCAGTGCCGACGAAGGCTACCGTGATGTGCACGACGGCCAGCACCACATCGGCGAGGCCACCGGCAGCGTGCTCAAGCTCAGCGAAGACCTGCAGAAATCGACCCAGACCATGCAGTTGCTGGAGCAGGACAGCAAGAACATCAACACCATCCTCGACACCATCCGTTCGATTGCCGAGCAGACCAACCTGTTGGCGCTGAACGCGGCCATCGAGGCTGCCCGTGCCGGGGATCAAGGCCGAGGTTTCGCGGTGGTCGCCGACGAGGTCCGCGCCCTCGCCCGCCGCACCGCCGACTCCACCGGCGAGATCGACAGCCTGCTCGGCAACCTCGCCCGTCGCACCCAGGAAGTGACGCAACAGATGCAAGGCAGCCTGCTGGTGTCCCACACCAGCGTGGAACGTATCCAGCAGGCCCGCGACAGCTTCGACAAGATCCGTGGTTCGGTGGACTCGATCCGCGACCAGAACACCCAGATCGCCACCGCCGCCGAAGAGCAGCACCAAGTGGCCGAAGAGATCAACCGGCACATCGCGCAGATCCATGCCGACGCGCAGTTGGTCGAAGGCTTCGCCCACTCGGCGCAGACCGGGTCAGGTCGGTTGACGGATATTTCGGGTCAGCTCAAGGGGTTGGTGGGTCGGTTCAAGTTCTAGATCCGGCTTGGGGCTCTCGGCTTCGCCGTCGAGGGCCTTGCGCATTTTCACCACGTCCAATGCCCCCACCCACTTGGCAATGGCCAGGGTGCCCACGCCGTTGCCGATGGTGTTGGTGATTGCCCGCGCCTCCGACATAAAGCGGTCCACCCCCAATAACAACACCATGCCCGCCACCGGAATCGTGCCCAGCGACGACAACGTCGCCGCCAGGATAATGAAGCCAGAACCGGTCACCCCCGCCGAGCCCTTGGACGTGAACATCAATACCGCCAGCACGATCAACTGATCGGTGAGGGTCAAGGGTGTGTTGGTGGCCTGGGCGATAAAGATCGCGGCGATGGTGTAGTAGATCGCCTGCCCGTCCGGGTTGAAGGTCAGGCCGGACGGGATGATCATCCCGGCCACCGGCTTGGACACACCAGCCTTCTCCATCTTGGCGATCATCTGCGGCAGTACCGACTCCGACGAACTGGTGCCGAGCACGGTGAACAGCTCTTCCTTGATGACCTTCAGGAACTTCCACAGGCTGAACCCACTGTAGCGGCAGATCGGCCCCAGCACGAAGATCACGAACACGGCGCAGGTCAGGTAGACACAGGCCATCAGCTTGCCGAGGGAAAACAGCGAGCCAAAACCGTATTTGCCGATGGTGAAGGCAATCGCGCCAAACGCGCCGATGGGCGCCAGGCGCATCACCATGTTGACGATGCGAAACATGCCTTGCATCAGGCTGTCGAGCGTGTCGACGAAGGGTTTGCCACGTGGCCCCACCGCCGCCAGCGCGACGCCAAGCAGGATGGAAAACAGCAGGATCTGCAACACGTTGCCCTTGGCAAAGGCATCCACCAGGGTGTCGGGAATGATGTTCATGATGAAGTCCATGAACGACGCATGTTTGACCGCCGTGGTGTAGGTGGCCAGGCTCGACGTGTCGAGGGTCGCCACATCGATGTTCATGCCGGCGCCGGGCTTGAACACATCCACCACCACCAGCCCGACCACCAGGGCCAAGGTAGACACCACTTCAAAGTAGATCAACGCGCGAAAGCCCACGCGCCCCAGTTCTTTCATGTTCTCCATCTTCGCGATGCCGGTGACCACCGTGAGAAAGATCACCGGCGCCAGGAGCATTTTGATCAGCTTGATGAAGGCATCACCCAAGGGCTTGAGCGCGGCACCGGTCTCAGGGACACAGACCCCGACAATCGCGCCGAGGATCACCGCGAGCAGTACTTGTACGTAGAGTTTGCCAAAGATTCTTTTCATGACAGGGCCCTGATTCTTATTGTTGTCAGGGAGTGCCAAGGGGCTGGCGTGCAACCCCTCGGCGTGGTGCCGCCGTACTTCAGTGAATCAGCGGTTGATCAGCGCGATAACCGCATCGGTGATCTGGCGGGTGGTCGCCGTGCCACCCAGGTCCGGCGTGTGCAGGCCGCTTTCGGTGACGGCTTCGATCGCCGACATCAGTTGCCGGGCCGCGGCCGGTTCGCCCAGGTGTTCAAGCATCATCGCGGCGGTCCAGAAGGTGGCGACGGGGTTGGCGACGCCCTTGCCGGTGATGTCGAACGCCGAACCGTGGATAGGCTCGAACATCGACGGGAACTGGCGCGACGGGTTGAGGTTGGCCGTGGGCGCTATGCCCAGGCTGCCGGACAGCGCGGCGGCGAGGTCGGAGAGGATGTCGGCGTGCAGGTTGGTGGCGACAATCACGTCCAATGTCGCGGGCTTGAGCACCATGCGCGTGGTTACGGCATCCACCAGTTCCTTGTCGACCTTCACGTCGGGGAAGTCCTTGGCCACTTCATAGAAGATTTCGTCCCACAGCACCATGCCGTGGCGCTGGGCGTTGGACTTGGTGACCAGGGTCAAATGCTTGCGCGGACGGCTGCGCGCCAGTTCGAAGGCAAAGCGGTGGATGCGCTCCACACCGGCGCGGGTGAACACCGAGACTTCCGTCGCCACCTCTTCCGGCAGGCCGCGATGCACTCGGCCGCCGTTGCCGGAATATTCACCTTCGGAGTTCTCGCGCACCACCACCCAGTCAATCTGCTCGCCGTTGTGCAACGGGCTTTTCACCCCTGGCAATACCCGCGCCGGGCGCACGTTGGCGTATTGGTCGAAGCCTTGGCAGATCGGCAGGCGCAGGCCCCACAGCGAGATGTGGTCCGGCACATTCAGCGCGCCCACGGCGCCAAAGAAAATCGCATCGAAGGTTTTCAATTCGGCCAGGCCGCCTTCGGGGATGTAGTAGCCATTCTTCAGGTAATTGTCTGAGTTCCAGTCAAAATGCTTGAAGTGCAAGGCGAAACCGGCTTTTTGCGCCAGGCTTTGCAGCACTTCCACACCCGCCGCGATTACTTCCACACCAATGCCGTCACCCGGGATTGCTGCAATCTTGTATGCGCTCATCGATTACTCCACTTCGTCACGTTGTTGTTTTTGCCGTTGGACCAGGCTGTCCAAACGGGGTGTGATCGGAGTATATGTAGCGATCCAAGCCGCATGATCGACTCGAAATCACTACATAATTAACTTTGAGTTATGAATGAGCCAGACCCTGGATTTGTCGTTTTTCTACCTGCTGGCCAATAAAGGCAGCCTGGTCGCCACCGCCCGCGAATTAGGCGTGACCCCGCCGGCGGTGAGCAAACGCCTGACGGCGCTGGAGGCACGCCTGGGCATCCGGCTGGTCAACCGCACCACCCGCTCCATGAGCCTGACCACCGAGGGCGAGCTGTACTTCAGCCAGGCGGCGCGCATCCTCACCCAGATCGACGAACTGGAGCAGCAGCTCAGCAGCAGCCGCGCCACGCCCAAGGGCCTGATCCGCGTGAATGCGTCCCTGGGCTTTGGTCGCCGGCATATCGGCCCGGCCCTTGCCGCGTTTTTCACGCAGTACCCGGAAGTGGAGATCCAGCTGGAAATCAGCGACCACCCGCTGGACCTGACCACCCACGGCTTCGACCTGGGCATTCGCTTCGGCAGCCTGCCGGATGCGACCTTCCATGCACGCAAGATCGCCTCCAACCGCCGCTTGCTGTGCGCATCGCCGCTGTACCTGGACAAATACGGCACGCCGCAGAAGCTTGCCGACCTGCACCAGCACAACTGCATTTTCATCCGCCAGAACGAATCGCCCTATGGCGTGTGGTCGTTCACCCACGGCGGTCACACCGAGAACATCAAGGTGCAAGGCGCGCTGGGCTGCAACGACGGCGAAGTGGCGCTGAACTGGGCGCTGGAGGGCTACGGGATTTTGCTGCGCGCCGAATGGGACATCGCCCGCTACGTGCGCAGCGGACGCCTGCGCCTGGTGCTGGAAGACCAGACGCCGACCCGCGCCGATGTGTATGCGGTGTACCCGCAGCAATTGCACCTGTCGGCGCGGGTGCGCAGCCTGATCGACTTTCTGATCGAGCGTTTCAAGCACCTGGATAAGGTGGATGACGCGCTGATGCCTGACTGAGGTGCGTCAGCCCACGGAGGCATCCACCTTGAGTTCCGTCGAACGCCCGGTGGCCTTGAAAAACACCAGCACGGCAATCCCCAGCGCAATCCAGCACGTGCCGCCGACCTTGGCATAGCTGTCGGAGTTGACCAGCACGTAGCTGATGATCACAAAGCCGATCAGTGGCACCAGCCCGTGCACCAGCCGGCGACCGGCGCTGCGGTAGTGCCAGGCCACGGCCACATGGAGTAGCAAAAACGCGGTCAGCGCACCAAAGTTGCACATCGACGCCAGCAGGTTGATCTGCCCCACGAAGAACAGGCCGAGCACCAGGCTCAGGCCCGCAACCAGCAATGTCGCGCGCTGCGGCACGCCGGTGACCGGGTGCACCTGGCTGAGAAACTGCGGTAACTGGCGGTCCCGCGCCATGGCGAATAACAGGCGCGAGGTGGCAGCCTGGGCCACCAAAGAGTTGGCGATCGCTGCGCCGATGGCCACGGCCAGGGCAATCACCACTTGCAACCAGGGCCCGGCCACCAGGCGGCCGATTTCATAGAAGGCGTTGTTCGACGCATCGGCATCCGGGTACTGCACCAGGTTGGGCTGCAGCAGCGCGGCCAGCCAGGTCTGCACCATGAATAACGCCGCCACCAACGCCAGTGCCCACAGCGTCGCACGCCCCACCGCGCGGCTGCCGCCACGGGTTTCTTCCGACAAGGTGGAAATCGCATCGAAGCCCAGGAACGACAGCACCGCCACCGACAACGCGCTGAAGATCAGCGGCAGGGAAAACTCCTCCGGGTTGTACAGCGGCTTCATGGTCCAACTGGCGCCATTCACGCCGTTGCTGATCGCGATACTCGCCAGCACCACGAACACCACCAGCACCACCAACTGCCCGTAGAGGAACAAGCGGTTGGCGCGAGCGGTGGTCTGGATACCGCGCAGGTTGACCAGGGTGTTGAGCACCACGAAAAACACGATCCACAGCGGCTGAGGCACGGCGGGGATCACGTTGGCCATGGCGTTGGCGCCGATCACGTAGAGCAAGGTGGGCACCAGCAGGTAGTCGAGCAGGATCGCCCAGCCCGCCAGGAACCCCAACTGGCTGTTCAGCCCACGCCCGACGTAGGCATACACCGAACCCGCCACCGGGAACGCATGGGACATCTGCTGGTAACTGATGGCGGTGAAGAGCATGGCGACAAAGCCGATCAGGTAGGTCAGCGGGACCATGCCGTGGCTGGCGTCGAACACCCCACCAAAGATCGAGAACGGCGCCAGCGGCACCATGAACACCATGCCGTAGATCAGCAGGTCACCCAGGCTGAGCTGGCGCTTGAGTTGTTGGGTATATCCGAAACGCGCCAGCTGCGCGCTGTCACCGGGGGTGGAAGGATCTATCATGATGACGCTCCGCAAGGGTTGAACAGAAGCCTCACTCTAGGGCGGTACAGGCTGGCAGCTCTATCCTGAAAAATACTAGGTTTTGGCCTTGGCAGACTGTTTGCTTGAAAAACCGCGCAACCCCACGCCCGGAGGCGCCATGCACACCGACCTGATGCGATTCAGCGAGCAACTCGCCCACACCACGACGCTGGATGCGTGCCTGGCCGAGGTTCAGGCCGCCACTAACTCACTGGGTTTCAAGACGCTGATCTACGACTATGCCCCCGTGCCAGTCAGCCATGAAGGCGCGCTGATCACGCCGTCAGTGTTCAAGACGCTGAATGCCCCGACGGACATGCACGCCCTGTGGTGCGAGCGTGGCTATTACCAGATTGATCCGGTGCAGCAATACGCAGCACGCCGCACCACGCCATTTGTCTGGTCATTTGGCACGGACACGCACTGGAACGGCGCCCTCACCGAGGCCCATCGTCCAGTGGCTCACTACATTCGCGACTACGGCCTGAGCACCGGCTTGACCGTGCCGCTGCACTTGCCCGATGGCGGTTTCGCCACGCTGACGGCGATTGTCGACGGCACGCCCAACGGCGCCGAGCAGCAAGCCCAGCACAACCTTGGCGAGATGCTGGTGCTGGCCCACGCCTTCCAGGCCAGGGCCAGCGAGTTGCTGGCGCCGGCCGAGCGCTGCTGCACGCACATCCACCTCACCCGCCGCGAACGCGAGTGCCTGCAACATTCGGCCAAGGGGCTGACAGCCAAAGGCATTGCCGCCACCCTCAACCGCTCCCAGGCCACGGTCAACCTGCACCTGGTCGGCGCCGCGCGCAAACTGGGCGCGCGCAACCGTGTGGAAGCGGTCGTGCGCGGCCTGCATTACCGGCTGGTGGAAGTCTGAGAACCTAGCATTTTTGCCAGTGCCGCTGACGGCACGCATTGGCTAGCCTGTACCTCATTGATCCCCAAGGAGGTACACAGCATGCAGGTTCGCGAAGGTTATGCCGATTTCCGTGGCCACCGGACATGGTTCCGAGTCACTGGCGATCTGGACTCGGGGCGCCTGCCCCTGATCGTCGCCCATGGCGGCCCCGGCTGCACCCACGACTACGTCGACAGTTTCAAGGATTTGGCGGCCACCGGGCGGGCGGTGGTGCACTACGACCAGATCGGCAATGGCCGCTCGACTCATCTGCCGGATGCTCCCAGCGAATACTGGGCGGTCGACCTGTTCCTCGCTGAACTGAACAACCTGATCGCCCACTTGGGCATTCGCGATTACGCCCTGCTCGGCCAATCCTGGGGCGGTATCCTCGGCGCCGAGCATGCCGTCCGCCAACCGGCTGGCCTTAAAGCGTTGATCATTGCCAACTCACCCGCGTCCATGGCGTTGTGGTCAGAGGCCGCGAATGAACTGCGCCAGGCGCTGCCCGCCGAGGTGCAGGCCACGTTGCAACGGCATGAAGACGCAGGCACCACTGACAGCGCCGAATACCGCGCAGCCTCGGACGTGTTCTACGCGCGCCATGTATGCCGTGTCCAACCGATGCCCGCCGAAGTCGCGCGCACTTTCGCCGCCATCGACGCCGACCCCACGGTGTATCACGCCATGAACGGCCCCACCGAATTCCATGTGATCGGCAGCATGCGTGACTGGACGATCATCGATCGCCTGTCACGCATCCAAGTGCCGACGCTGTTGATTTCCGGCCGCTACGATGAGGCCACGCCCGCGACGGTGCAGCCGTTCGCCGACGGTATTGCGGATGTGCTATGGCAGATTTTCGAGCAATCCAGCCACATGCCCCACGTGGAAGAGCGTGACGCGTGCATGGCGTGTGTAGCGCGGTTTCTGGAACAGCGACTGAGCTAGCAGGCCGGTTCAAGCCGTGGGCCGTCGGTGCTTTCAACCGCGTCGGCGGCTGACCTGCCAACTCGCCAACTGATAAAGCCCGAGCAAACCGCCGGCCAGCAGCAGGGTCCATTGCACGCTCAGCGCCGCCGCCAATAGACCGGCGAGTAACCCGCCGATGGCTTCAAAGCCGAAACGCATGGCGATGTAGAACGCGATCACCCTACCCCGCAAGGCTTCGGGCGCGGCGCTTTGCAGCGTCATGTTGCTGCTGACATTGCTCACCGTGATACCAAAACCCAACCCGGCCAGCGCAACCAAGGTAAACCACAACGGCGGGTTGGCCGCCACCGCACACAACGACACCGCACACACCACCGCGCCCATGGCGATGATGCGGCTCAACCGCGAGGTGCTGCCCGCGAACGCAAGAAAGATCGTGGCCACAAAAGCCCCCGCGCCCGCAGCGCCCCAGAGCCAGCCCAGGGTCTGTGCATCGCCGCTGAACGTGTGCTTGGCCAGGATCGGCAGCAGCACCGTGTAGCAGGAGGCAAGCAGGTTCACCATCACCACACTGATCAGCAAGCGGCGGATAGACAATGTGCCCCACAGGTAGCGCAGGCCTTCGCGGAAGATCTCCCCGGTAGAGCCCTTGGCGCGAACTTGTGCGCGACTCTTCACCTGGCCCAGACCGATCAGCAACATGCCGAATGCGATGGCGGTGAGCAGGAAGCAACCGGCCTCGCCGCTCCAGTTGATCAGCAAGCCGGCCAGCGGCGGGCCGATAAAGCGCGCGGCGTTGATGAGCATCGCATTGAGTACGAGGGCATTGGGCAGGTCGTTGGGGTCATCGACGAAACTGGCGATCAAGGCTTGGCGTAGGGGCGTCTCCAGGGCATTGAGCAAGCCCAGCAGCAGCGCCATGGCGATGATGACCTCGCGGCCCATCCACTGCTGCCAGGTGAGCACGGCGAGCGCCACCGATTGCACCGCCAGTATCGCCTGCACCGCCATCAGCAGGCGGCGCTTGTCGTGGCGGTCGGACCAGGCGCCCGCCAGCGGCCCGACCAACAGCTGCGGCAACAGCGTCAGAAACGCAATCGCGCCCAACAGAACGGCCGAGCCGGTCAGGTGGTAGGCCAGCCACGACAACGCGACCTGTTGCACCCACTTGCCCAGGGTGGAGAGGCCCTGCCCAACAAAGTAGATCTGGAAATTACGATGGCGCAACGCGCGGATGGGCGCGGGCCATCGGGGGGTAGACGCAGGATTCAAATAAACTCGCAGCCCTTTTGTGTCAGGGATTTAAGGACCCAGGAACGGTCGTTTTCGCCCAGTGCAATCTGTTCCAGCTGCTTCTGTTCGGCGGCATGTTTGGCATAGGCGCGATCATACACCTCGCCGACCTGCTCGAACGGCACGCAGAGCAAACCGTCCTCATCCCCGATCACCAGGTCGCCCGGTTCGATCACCATGCCGGCCAGGGCAATCGGCACATTCACTTCGCCAGGGCCGTCCTTGTAAGGGCCGCGATGGGTAATACCGGCGGCGAACACCGGGAACTCCCCGGCGCCGATGCTGGCCGCGTCGCGAATCGCGCCATTGATCACAATACCCGCCACGCCCTTCTTGATCGCGTAGGCCACCATCATCTCGCCAATCAGCGCGTTGCTCAGGTCACCGCCAGCATCCACCACGATCACGTCGCCAGGCTCGGCGATGTCCAGCGCGTGATGCAGCATCAGGTTGTCCCCCGGCCGTGCCTTCACGGTCAGCGCCGGCCCGACCAATACGCCCGTACGGTGCATCGGTTGCAGGTTGGCACCGCCGGCGGTCATGCGGTGCATGGAGTCGCTGATGTTGGCGACGGGCACGGTGCGGTAACGCTCGACCCACTCGGCAGCGACCTTGCGTTGCTGCTTGAGCACTCTGAATCCGATGGACATGGGGTATTCCTCTGATGATTTTTGTTTGTTTTGAAACGTTGTTTCGAAATTAACATCACAAATTCAAATCAACAAGACTCAAACCCGAGCCATCCGCCAAATGACGAGCGGCAAAGCCTCGTATAAACGATCTAAACACTTGATAAAACAAGGCCAAACCACGAATTCCGCTCGATTTTAAGTAATCACTGAAAATTTATTTATTGCAACGGCGTTTCATTATGCTAATTTCCAGCCACTACCGCACACCGACAAAAACACCAAGGTGCACAGAAATGACCCGAACCCTCCTGCTGACCGGCCCGGAATTGACCGCCGACGCCATGGCCCACGCTGCCTCCCACGGCGTGCGCATCATCCCCACCACGCCCTACGCACCGGCCGATGAACTCATCGCGATCATTGACCGCGAACAACCGGACGCGATCATCGTGCGCCAGGGCCAACTGACCCGCGAGATGATCAACGCCTCCGCCGCACTGAAAATCATCGCCAAGCACGGCGTGGGCTACGACACCATCGACATCGCCGCCGCCGCCGAGCGCCAGATCCCGGTGACCATCGCCCTGGGCGCTAACGCGCAATCGGTGGCCGAACACGCCTTGGCATTGATGTTCAGCGTGGCGCGCCAGACCGCCCTGCTCGACGCGCGGATGCGTGATGGGCATTGGGACAAGGCCACTTCGGTGGGTATCGAACTGTCCGGCAAGACCCTGGGCCTGGTGGGCCTGGGCGCCATCGGACGGATCCTGATGGAACTGGTGGCGCCACTGCGCATGACCATCAAAGTGTTTGACCCCTACCTGGCCGACCTGCCGAACGTGGAGCGCGTTGACACCATTGATGACCTGCTGGCGAGCTGCGATATCATCAGCCTGCATTGCCCCCTGACTGAACAGAACCGCAACCTGTTTGGCGCCGCGCAGTTCAAGCGCATGCGCCCCGGCAGCATTCTGATCAACACGGCACGCGGGGAGCTGATCGATACCGAAGCCTTGGTCCACGCCCTGAGCACCGGGCAGATTGCCGGCGCCGGGCTCGACACCTTCAACCCCGAACCGCCACCTGCCGACTCGGCGCTGTGGGGCCTGCCGACCCTGGTGGCTACTCCGCATGTGGGCGCCAATACCGCCGAAGCACGGGACCGCGTGGGCCTGCTGGCCTTGCAACACATCATCGATTTCTGGGACGGCGTCGCGCCGCCGCCGCGTGCGGTGGTCAACCGCCATCTCTACGCACACTGACATCTCCCGCCGATTACGCGCGGGCTCATCACGCTTCTCCAAAAAAAACAACACGGGAGAGAGTCATGCCTATCAGTTCTACCGACATCAGCGCCCTTGAGCGCTCAACCATGCGCAAGGTGGCGTGGCGACTGCTGCCATTCCTGATCCTGTGCTACCTGCTGGCGATCATCGACCGTGGCAACATCGGCATGGCCTCGCTGCAAATGAACCAGGACCTGGGGCTGACCCCGGCAATCTTCGGCTTTGCCAGCAGCCTGTTCTTTGTCTCGTACTTCCTGGTGGAAGTGCCGAGCAACCTGGCCCTGCAGCGCTTCGGCGCACGGGTGTGGATTGCGCGGATCATGATCACCTGGGGCCTGATTTCCGCCGGCACCGCGTTTGTCACCGGCGCCAACTCGCTGTATGTGATGCGCTTCCTGTTGGGTGCGGCCGAGGCCGGCTTCTTTCCGGGCGTGCTGTTGTACCTCACCTACTGGCTGCCAGCGGCGTACCGTGGGCGCATGGTCGCTATTTTCATGGTGGCAATTCCCGGTGCCAACTTCATCGGCTCGCCGCTGTCCGGCTTGTTGTTGAGCCTGGACGGCTGGTTCGGCATGCGCGGTTGGCACTGGCTGTTCATCATCGAAGGCATTCCGGCGGTACTGCTGGGCATTGCCTGCCTGTTTGTGCTGACCGATCGCCCGGAGCAAGCCAAATGGCTGAGCCACGAGCAACGCCACTGGCTCACCAGTCGACTCGACGAAGAACGCAGCCGCAAGACCGCTATCGGGCATATCTCATTGTGGAAACTGCTGCGCCACAAACACATCTGGGTGCTGGCACTGATCTACTCCGGCGCCTCGGCGGCCGGCAGCACCATGAGCGTGTGGGCGCCGCAATTGCTTAAGACCTTTGGCTTGAACAACCTGGAAATCGGCCTGGTCAACGCGATCCCCTACGGGCTGGCATCGATCCTGATGATCATGTGGGGCCGAAGCTCGGATAAAACCGGCGAACGCCGCTGGCACACCGCGACCACCTTGTTGCTGATCACGGGCGGCCTGCTCTTGGCACTGGTCACCTCATCCCTGGTGGCGACGGTGATCATGCTGTCGATGGTGCTGATCGGTGCTTACTCCATGAAAGGACCGTTCTGGGCATTGGTCTCCACCTGGCTCTCCTCCTCCACCGCTGCTGCTGGCTTGGCGGCTGTGGGTGCAATGGCCAACCTGATTGGCGGCGGGATCATGGTTAACGTGTACGGCACGATTCATCATGCTACGGGCAGTTACGCGATTGCGCTGCTGCCATTGGCGGCGCTGTGTGCGGCAGGTGCGGTGATGGTGTTGTTGATGGGACGCAAGCAGATGAAGGAAACCGTGGAGTTCAATAAAGCCGCCAACGCCAACTGAAATCCTAATGACACCCACCTGTGGCGAGGGAGCTTGCTCCCGTTGGGTCGCGAAGCGGCCCCAGACACTGGGACTGCTACGCAGTCCAACGGGAGCAAGCTCCCTCGCCACAGGTACAGTGCTCAGTCAAGATTGCCCCCATCCGCCAATACCAGTATTTTGCAGCCTCCCCCCAACAAGGAGCACCCCATGGTAAAAACCCGCCCACGCCCCGCAGTCACCGGGGTGGCCTCGGCCGATCGGGTGCTCACCGTGCTCACTGCCTTCCGCATGGGGGATACCGCCCTGGAACTGGCCGAACTCGCCGCCCGCACCGGGCTGATCAAAAGCACCATCATGCGCTTGATGGTCTCGCTCGAAGACCACGGCCTGATCACCCGCCTGGCCGACGGTCGCTATCAGTTGGCCACCGAGATCATGCGCTTGAACACCGTGTATCAGGACGGCCTCGACCTTGAACGCCACATCACCCCACTGCTGCACCGCCTGACTCAAGAAACCGGCGAAACCGCGTCCTTCTATGTACGCCACGGTGCTTATCGGATGTGCCTGTACCGTGTGAACTCCCCCCACCACCTGCGCCTGCACCTGCAACCCGGTGACAC
Source organism: Pseudomonas sp. IPO3749 (assembly GCF_013386605.1). Classification (NCBI taxonomy): domain Bacteria; kingdom Pseudomonadati; phylum Pseudomonadota; class Gammaproteobacteria; order Pseudomonadales; family Pseudomonadaceae; genus Pseudomonas; species Pseudomonas sp. IPO3749. The sequence continues at coordinate 30,275 of NZ_JACARN010000015.1, forward strand.
CCGCCCCATGGACGGTGCCGCCGGGGCCGAGGCGTTGCGCACGCCCTATTCGCTGGCCGCGAAGATGATCAAGCCGATTTTCTCCCACGGCGCCACCGACCCCCACGCCTCGTCCATGGCCCTGCCCATCTTCGGCCCAGGGGAAAACCTGATCGGCGCGCTGGTACTCTCCGGCCCCGCCAGCCGCCTGACCACCGAGCAAGCACAGACGCTGCACCCGCTGTTCCAGCAAGCCGCCGTCGAACTAACCCGTAGCCTGGGTGGCGACGCACTGGCCGACACCGACGCCCCGCAGAAAAAGCTGCGCGGCAAAAAAGCCGACTAAACTCATCACGGATGCGCAGAACAGCAGGGTGCCAGACGAATCGCACCCTGAGCGACATTCCACCACATGCCATCTTCGCAGCACCTGTAATAGTCTATTGCAGGACTCTAATGTACTAACCAGTTACTTATCTTGCTAAAATCGCGTCTTTGCCCTCTCACATTCGAGTCCTGTCGACATGAAACGAGCATCGCGCGCCGCTGGCGCCTCTAGATTCTTACTGCTGGGCCTGGGCGTGATCATCGCCCTGCTCGGCCTCGCGCTGGCCATTGGCGGCGTCAAACTGGTCAGCCTGGGAGGCTCCTGGTACTTCCTGATCGGCGGCGCAGTCATGACGATTGCCGGGTTGCTGATCGCCGGCCGCAAGCCGGCCGGTGCCTGGTTGTTCGCCGCCTTTTTGATCGGCACGGCCATCTGGGCCGTTGCGGACGTGGGCCTGGTGTTCTGGCCGTTGTTCTCCCGCGTGTTCATGTTCGCAGCCATCGGCATGGTGGTGGCGCTGGTGTACCCGTTGCTCGTCAACCGGCCTGCACGTGGCGCCTATGCGGTGGCTGGCGTACTGGCGTTGGGCGTGGCAGTCGCGGCGGGCAACATGTTCGTCGCCCACCCGAGCGTGGCGCCGACCGGTGCCGGCCCAGGTATCACCCCTGTGGCTGCGGCCGACGCGCAGAAAGACTGGGCGCATTACGGCAACACCGAAGGCGGCAGCCGCTTCGCTGCGCTGGACCAGATCAACCGCGAGACGGTCAATAAGCTCAAAGTGGCCTGGACCTATCACACCGGCGACGTCGCGATCAGCGACGGCAACGGTGCCGAAGACCAGCTGACGCCCCTGCAGATCGGCAACAAGGTGTTCATCTGCACGCCGCACAACAACCTGATCGCCCTGGACGCCGACACCGGCAAAGAGCTGTGGAAGAACGAGGTCAACGCCAAATCGGCGGTGTGGCAGCGTTGCCGTGGCATGGCGTATTTCGACGCCACCGCGCCGATTGCCCAGCCGACCCAGCCGAATAGTTCACCGATCATTGCCGCCAGTGTTCCGGCCGGTGCGCAATGCCAGCGTCGCCTGCTGACCAACACCATCGACGCGCGCCTGATCGCCGTAGATGCCGACACCGGCAAATTCTGCGAAGACTTCGGCACCCACGGCCAGGTGGATTTGAAAGCCGGCCTGGGTAACGTGCCGGACAGCTACTACCAACTGTCTTCCGCACCCTTGATCGCTGGCACCACTGTGGTAGTCGGCGGCCGCGTGGCCGACAACGTGCAGACCGACATGCCCGGCGGCGTGATCCGTGGCTTCGACGTGATCAGCGGCCAGATGCGCTGGGCCTTCGACCCCGGCAACCCGGAAGACAAAAAAGCCCCGGCTGACGGCAGCACCTACGTGCGCAGTACGCCGAACAGCTGGGCGCCAATGTCCTATGACCCGCTGATGAACACGGTTTTCCTGCCGATGGGCAGCTCGTCCACCGACATCTACGGCGTGGAACGCACCCAACTCAACCACAAATACGGCGCTTCGGTGCTGGCGCTGGACGCGTCCACCGGTGCGGAAAAGTGGGTGTACCAGACCGTCCACAATGACCTGTGGGACTTCGACCTGCCGATGCAGCCAAGCCTGATCGACTTCACGCCACCGGGCGGCGACAAAGCCGTGCCTGCGGTCGTGATCGGCACCAAGGCCGGGCAGATCTACGTGCTCGACCGCACCACCGGCAAACCGCTGACCGACGTTAAGGAAGTCCCGGTCAAGGCCGCCAACATCCCCAACGAACCCTACTCCCCGACACAGCCGAAATCCGTCGGCATGCCGCAGATCGGCGCGCAAACCCTGACCGAATCGGACATGTGGGGCGCCACTCCCTACGATCAGCTGCTGTGCCGTATCGACTTCAAGGGCATGCGCTACGACGGCCTGTACACCGCGCCGGGCACCGATAAATCCCTGAGTTTCCCAGGCTCCCTGGGTGGCATGAACTGGGGCAGCATTTCCACCGATCCAGTACACGGTTTTATCTTCGTCAATGACATGCGCCTGGGCCTGTGGATCCAGATGGTGCCGTCGCAGAACAAGGCCCAGGCCGCGTCCGGTGGCGAAGCGCTGAACACCGGCATGGGCGCCGTGCCGCTCAAGGGCACGCCGTATGCCGTGAACAAGAACCGCTTCCTGTCGGTGGCCGGCATTCCGTGCCAGGCGCCGCCGTTCGGCACCCTGACCGCCATCGACATGAAGACGCAAAAGGTCGCCTGGCAAGTACCGGTAGGCACCGTGGAAGACACCGGTCCGCTGGGCATTCGCATGCACCTGCCGATCAAGATCGGCCTGCCAACCCTCGGCGGCACCCTGTCGACCCAGGGCGGGCTGATCTTTATCGCCGGCACCCAGGATTTCTACCTGCGCGCCTTCAACAGCGGCAACGGTGATGAAGTCTGGAAAGCCCGCCTGCCCGTGGGCAGCCAAGGTGGCCCGATGACTTACGTGTCGCCGAAAACCGGTAAGCAATACATCGTGATCACTGCCGGTGGCGCACGCCAGTCCACCGACCGTGGCGACTACGTGATCGCCTACGCCCTGCCATAACCCCTGTTCGCGCGGCGCCTCCCCCCGGCGCCGCGTCTTCTGCCTGGAAAAACCCGCATGACCCCCACTTCTCATATTCCCCTTGGGCGCCTGTTGCTGGGCCTCGCCCTGGGTGCCGCCCTGCCCGTGCAAGCCGGTGACACCACCCTGACCGGCGACTGGGGCGGCCTGCGCCGCGAACTCGACGCGCAAGGCATCCGCTTTACCGGCGACTATAGCGGCGAAACCGCCTACAACGCCCGCGGCGGCCAGCACCGCTCGGCGCGCTACTCGCAGAACCTCAAGCTGGGCGTGCAGTTCGACCTGGGCAAGCTCTACGGTTTCAATAATGGCGATCGCATCCAAGTCACTATTAACGACCGTCGCGGCAACAGCGCTTCCGAGGATTTGGTGGGCAACCGCCTGCCGATCCAGGAAAACTACGGTGGCCTCTACACGCGCCTGACCGAGTTGAGCTACGAGCGCACGCTGTTCACGCCGGCCCTCAACGTCAAGCTTGGCTACATGGCCATGGGCAATGACCTCGGCGGCCTGGACAGTGGCATTCTGTGCAACTTCATGAACGCCGGCTTCTGCGGGCACCCGCTGAACATGTCCGGCGGCAGCGGCTGGACCAACTACCCGAATGCGCGCCTGGGTGCGCGGGTGAAATACGACTTTGCGCCCAACTGGCAACTGCGCGTCGCCGCGCTCAACGTGGACCCAGAGAGCAACGGCAATTCCAGCCGCGCCTGGAAACTGGGACCCAAACACACCACCGGCACCGTGGTGCCGATCGAGCTGGTGTACAAACACGCGGGCAACCTGCCGGGTGAATACAAGCTGGGCTATTACTACGACAGCTCCGACGTGAAACGCATCGGCAGCAGCAAGGAAGTCAGCGGTCGCGGCGGCCACTACCTACTGATCGACCAGGCTGTTTGGGCCTCCGACTCCTCCGCCGGCCGCGTGCTGCACGCCTTCGGCCAATACTCTGCCGCCAGTGAAGCGGCCTCGCCGTTCAGCAAGTGGTATGGCGCGGGCGTGGTGCTGTACAAGCCGTTCGAAGGCCGGCCGCGCGACACCCTGGCCCTGGGTTACGGCCGCGCCGTGCCCAACCCGCGCAGCCGCGAGGTGCAGGAACTGGCAGCCTTCAACGCGGGCAACGACTACCCCAACCTGAGCAATGCCGAACAGCTGATCGAACTCAGCTACGGCTACCAGGCCACGCCCTGGCTGACCCTGCGCCCGGATGTGCAATACATCATCGAGCCGGGTGCGTTTTCCGGTGACAACATCGACAACGCCTTGGTGCTGGGCCTGCAGGTCAAGGCGGTGTTCTGAAACGGCTCAGTCGTCTGACGGCAACGCCCTGTTCGCCTGTTCGAGCGCAGTGATGCGCTCGACTTTCTTGCCGGAGCGCTCCGCTTCGAACTCCGATTCCAGAAACACTTTGACGATGCTCTTGGCCAGCTCGGGCCCGATCACCCGCGCACCGATGGACAGGATCTGCGCATCGTTGCTCTTGCGCGCACGCTCGGCCGAATACGTGTCGTGAGCCTGTGCAGCCCGCACGCCTTTGATCTTATTGGCAGAGATCGCCATGCCAATACCCGTGCCGCAAATCAACACGCCCAGGCGCTGCTCACCCGCGCCCACCGCCATGGCCACCGCCGCCGCGATATCGGGATACAGCACCGGGCTGGACGAATGACAGCCAAAATCCTCGACCCCATAGCCCAGGCCTTCGATAAAGCGCTTGAGCAATTCCTTGAGCTCGAAGCCCGCCTCGTCGCATCCGATGGCCACCGAAAACGTCGTTTGTGCACCCATTACTGTTTCTCCATCAGACCGATCAAATGATCACTCACTGAAATTATGCACAATCATTAGCGGGCGATGAGCAGGTCGCTGTCAAGGCTTATTTAAAGACCCAAACACTAAATAACGCTAAAACCTCGGCGAGAGCCGTGGGCAAAGGATTGACAAAACCGCCTTAAGCAGTTTAAACATATGATCACTATCCGATCATATGATCAGGCTGTTGGTTAAGCCTACCTAATAAGAAAATCAGCAAGAGGACACACCGATGGCCACGCCATTACTGCTCCAGGCTGAACAAGTTTCCAAGGCCTACGCCGGGGTCCCCGCCCTGCGCGACGGGCGTCTCTCCCTGCGGGCCGGCAGCGTGCACGCACTGTGCGGCGGCAATGGCGCCGGCAAATCGACCTTCCTCAGTATCCTCATGGGCATCACCCAACGTGACGCCGGCACCATCCTGCTCAACGGCCAACCGGTGCAGTTCGACCGCCCCAGTGCGGCGCTCGCCGCCGGGGTGGCGATGATCACCCAGGAGCTGGAACCCATTCCCTATATGACCGTGGCCGAGAACATCTGGCTGGGTCGCGAGCCGCGCCGCGCTGGCTGCATCGTCGACAGCAAGGAACTGAACCGGCGGACTCGCGAATTGCTGCACAGCCTGGAATTCGACGTTGACGCCACCAGCCCCATGCATCGCCTGAGCGTGGCGCAGATTCAGCTGGTGGAGATCGCCAAGGCGTTCAGCCATGACTGCCAGGTGATGATCATGGACGAGCCCACTTCAGCCATCGGCGAGCGCGAAGCCGAAACCCTGTTCAAGGCGATCCGCCGCCTGACGGCACGGGGTGCCGGCATCATCTACGTGTCCCACCGCCTCAGCGAACTGGCGCAGATCGCCGACGACTACAGCATCTTTCGCGACGGCGCCTTTGTGGAAAGCGGGCGCATGGCGGATATCGACCGCGCCCACCTGGTGCGCGGCATCGTCGGCCAGGAGCTGCAACGCATCGACCACAAGGTCGGCCGCGAATGCGCCGCCAACACCTGCCTGGACGTCAGCGGCCTGAGCCGCGATGGCGAGTTCCAGGACATCAGCCTGCAACTGCGCCAGGGTGAAATCCTCGGCATCTATGGCCTGATGGGCTCGGGGCGCAGCGAATTCCTCAACTGCCTGTACGGCCTGACCCTGCCAGACGCCGGCAGCGCTACCCTGCAAGGCCAGCCGTTGCCGACCGGCACGCCAGCCGCGACGATTCGTGCCGGTATGTCCCTGGTTACCGAAGACCGCAAAGACAGCGGCCTGGTGCTCAGCGGCAGCATCCTCGCCAACATTGCGTTGTCGGCCTACAAGCAGCTGTCGAGTTGGTCGGTGATCAATGCGCGCAAGGAAAACGCCCTGGCCCAGAGCATGGTCAAGCGCCTGCAGATCAAGGTTTCGTCCCTGGACCTGCCGGTGGAGTCCATGAGCGGCGGCAACCAACAGAAAGTGGTGCTCGCCAAATGCCTGTCGACGCAGCCGATCTGCCTGCTCTGCGACGAACCCACGCGCGGCATCGACGAAGGCGCCAAGCAGGAGATCTATCACCTGCTGGACGAATTCGTGCGCGCCGGTGGCGCGGCCATCGTGGTTTCGTCCGAAGCCCCGGAACTGCTGCACCTGAGTGATCGCATCGCCGTGTTCAAGGGCGGCCGGCTGGTGACCGTCAGCACCGACACCGCCCTTTCCCAGGAAGCCTTGTTGAGTCTTGCCTCATGAATAGCAAAGTCCTCGCCGCCCCCATTACCGCCGCGCCGCGCAACCGCCTGCGCCTGTCCCTCGACCGTTTTGGCCTGCCGCTGGTGTTTATCCTGCTGTGCCTGGTAATGGCGTTTTCCAGCGAATACTTCATGACCTGGCGCAATTGGATGGACATCCTGCGCCAGACCTCCATCAACGGCATTCTCGCCGTGGGCATGACCTACGTGATCCTGACCAAGGGCATCGACCTGTCGGTGGGGTCGATCCTGGCGTTTGCCGGTTTGTGCAGCGCCTTGGTCGCGACCCAGGGCTACGGCCTGCTCGCGGCGGTGAGTGCCGGCATGTTTGCCGGGGCCATGCTGGGCGTGGTCAACGGTTTCATGGTCGCCAACCTGAGTATTCCGCCGTTTGTCGCCACCCTCGGCATGCTCAGCGTGGCGCGGGGCATGACCTTTATCCTCAACGATGGCAGCCCGGTCACCGACCTGCCGGACAGTTTCCTGGCCATGGGCATCGGCAAGCTCGGCCCCATCGGCGTGCCGATCATTATCTTTGCAGTGGTCGCGCTGATCTTCTGGATGGTGCTGCGCTACACCACTTACGGGCGCTACGTGTACGCCGTGGGCGGCAATGAAAAAAGCGCGCGTACGTCCGGCATTGGCGTGCGCAAGGTGACGTTTTCGGTGTATGTGATTTCGGGCCTGCTGGCGGGACTCGCGGGCGTGGTGCTGGCGGCGCGGACCACCTCGGCCCTGCCCCAGGCCGGCGTGTCGTATGAGCTGGACGCGATTGCCGCCGTGGTGATCGGCGGCACCAGCCTGTCCGGCGGCACCGGCAGCATCGTCGGCACCTTGTTTGGCGCGCTGCTGATCGGTGTGATCAACAACGGCTTGAACCTGCTCGGGGTGTCGTCGTATTACCAACAAGTGGCCAAGGGGTTGATCATCGTACTTGCGGTGCTGATCGACGTCTGGCGCAAGAAAAAACGCTAAGTGGAGTGTGTGCAATGTCCAATTTCTGGAACCAGGCGTTCGACCTCACCGGCCGTTGCGCCGTGATCACCGGGGGCGCCGCCGGGATCGGCCTGGCCTGCGCGAGTTTGTTGGTGGAGCGCGGTGCCAGGGTGGCCCTGCTGGATCGTGACCCCGCAGTGGTCGAAGTGGCCGCCAGCCTCGGCACGGGGCATTTGGGCCTGGTGGCTGATTTGCGCCAGCTCGATTCGGTACAGGCTGCGATTGATGAGGCCCTCGCCGGACTCGGGCGCATTGATTACCTGGTCAACAGCGCGGGGGTCGCGCTGTTGGACAAGGCCCTGGACGTCAGCGAAAACGCCTGGGACACCACCCTGGACATCAACCTCAAAGCCAGCTTCTTCGTGGCCCAGGCCTGTGCCCGGCATATGATCGAACAAGGCGGCGGGCGCATCGTCAACCTGGCCTCCCAAGCGGCGGTGATTGGCCTTGATCGCCATGTGGCCTACTGCGCGAGCAAGGCAGCAGTGGTCGGCATGACCAAAGTGCTGGCCATGGAGTGGGCACCCCACGGCATCAACGTCAACGCCGTTTCGCCGACCATTGTCGAGACCGCCCTGGGTAAGAAGGCGTGGGCCGGCGAACTGGGCGAGAAGGCCAAATTGCAGATCCCGGTGGGGCGCTTCGCCCAGCCGGAAGAGATCGCCGGGCTGGTGCTTTATCTGGTCAGCGATGCGGCCAAGATGATCACCGGCGAAAACGTGGTGATCGACGGCGGCTACAGCATTCAGTAATCCGATTCCAGACAGATAAGAACAAGGAAACACCCTATGAATCGAGTCATCAACGATCCGGACCTGGTGGTCGAGGACATGCTCGCGGGCATCCTCCTGGCGCACCCGGAACTGGCGCAGTACGAGAGCAATCCACGGGTCATCGGTAAGCGTAAGACTTCCCCAGCCGGCCAGGTGGGCATTGTCACGGGTGGCGGTTCGGGGCATGAGCCGGCGTTTCTGGGTTATGTCGGGCCAGGGCTGGTGGATGCGGTGGCCGTCGGCGAGATTTTCTCCTCGCCCACCGCCAAGAGTTTCTTTGATGCGTTCCGCGCCGCTGACCAGGGCGCGGGCGTGGCGTGCCTGTACGGCAATTACGCCGGCGACAACATGAACGTAAAGCTGGCGATGAAAATGGCCGCCAGCAAAGACATGAACATTCGCACCGTGGTCGCCAATGACGACGTAGCCTCTGCCCCACCTGCCGACATCGCCAAGCGTCGCGGCGTGGCCGGTGAGATTTTCATGTGGAAAATCGGCGGGGCCGCCGCCGCCCAGGGCTACGACCTCGACGGCGTGATCCGTGTGGCGCAGAAAGCCGTGGATCATTGCCGTTCCATCGGCGTGGGCCTCACGCCCTGCACCATCCCGGCAGTGGGCAAGCCGAACTTCCAGATTGCCGATGGCCTGATGGAACTGGGCATCGGCCATCACGGCGAGCCCGGTATTGAAGTGGTGCCGGTGGAGTCCGCCGCCGCAATGGCCGAACGCATGCTCGCGCCGATCCTGGCCGACCGCGACTTCACCCAAGATGAGAGCGTGGTGGTGCTGGTCTCCGGCCTGGGCGCTACGCCGGTGATGGAACTGTATATTTTCTACGCCGAGGTCGAGCGCCACTTGCGCGCCAAGGGCCTGCGCATTCACCGCTGCTATGTGGGCAACTATTTCACGTCGCTGGAAATGATGGGCGTGACCCTCACCCTGCTCGGCCTCGACGCCGAACTGAGCAGCCTGATCGACCAACCCTGCCGCTCCATCGGCATGACCCAGTCGGAGTAGAGCATGAGCGAGCATTTCCCCAGCAACACCGGTAGCGCCATCGTCACCAACCTGGTGTCGATCATCGTCGCCAACCGCGAATACCTCAGCGAAGTGGACGGCGCCATCGGCGACGGCGACCACGGCATCAACATGGCCAAGGGGTTCTCACGCTGCGGCAAGACCCTCGAAGGCCGCGAGCTGTCTTTGGCCGAGGCACTGGACGAACTGACCCTGGCGCTGATGGAAGGCATCGGCGGCTCGATGGGCCCACTCTACGGCAGCCTGTTCATCGGCATGGCCGACGAAGTGCGCGGCCGCGACAGCATCGACGCGGCGACTTTCGCCAAGCTGCTGCGCGGTGGTCTCACGTCCTTGCAGGACATCAGCGATGCCGGTGTGGGCGACAAATGCCTGATGGACACGCTGATCCCGGCGGTGGAAGCCTTTGAACAGGCCCAGGCAAGCGGCGCATCGTTCAGTGAGGCCTTGCGCCAGATGAAAAGCGCGGCCTCCCAGGGCCGTGATTCCACCCGCGACCTGGTGGCAAAAATCGGCCGCGCCAGCCGCCTCGGGGAACGTTCCCTCGGCGTACTGGATGCCGGCGCGGTGTCGTGCTGCCTGATCCTCACCGACCTCGCCGAATCGGTGGAGGCGCGGTTGGTTGCTTAGTTGGCAGCAGACTTCCCGTGGTGAGCGGGCTTTCCACAATAGCCCTGCCCACCACAAGAATGTGGTCGTCGTTAGCGGCGCGTCGCATCATCCAGGGCAAGGATCGTGTAGGCATTCGACACGGTCGTCGCCAGGGTGTTGATCACCCCGGAGCGCAACGCGCCGAGGGTGGCCGCTGCCTTGGTGTTCTCGCTGGCAATCGCCACCACATCGGGAATGCGCACCAGCTCCTGCACCGTCAAGCCGATCACCCTGCCCTGCATGGCGTTGACCGCCGGCTGGCCGTGGATGTCGATGAAGTCGTAGCCCATCATGTCGCCCACCGTACCGGACACACGGGCCTGGGCGATTTCCTGGGGTGAAAACCAGCCCATGCGCACCATGTTGCTGTTCTCGCTCATGTCGCCGATGCCGATCAAGGCAATATCGGCGCGGCGTGCGCGATCGAGGGTGGAGCGCACGGTGTCGTTGTTGATCAACACGCTGCGCAGTTCCGGATTGGCCACCAGGGCCGGGGCGTACAGGGTTTCGCTCTCGGCGCCGAAACGCAGGGCCAGGCGTCGGCAGATATGGTCGGGGTTCATGTATTCGCCAGCCTTGAGCGAGCCGCCAATCGCACACACAAACGTGCAGTTGCGCGTCACCGGCAGGAACACATTCTCGGCCACCGCGCCGACGTTGCGGCCCATGCCGACGGCGATGATCATGCCGTCGCTGAGGGTCTTGTTCAGGTAGTTGGCGACCAGGCTGGCCACGGCCGAGCGCTGGGTATCAGGGTCGCCATGGTCCACCGCGATCAACGCGCGGTCCAGCTGGAAACGCTCGACCAGCGCCTGCTCCAGCTCCGTGTTCAACGCCGGATGCTGCAACACCCGCACCTCTACCACCCCTTCATCACGGGCGCGCTTGAGCAGCCGGCTGACCTTGACCCGCGACAGGTCGAAGCGCTTGGCGATGGCTTCCTGGGTGATGTTGTCGAGGTAATAAAGCATGGCCACTTCGGTCATCAGGTCGATGTCGCTGGCGGCACGCTGGGCACTGTCGGTCATGGGAGCTTCCATTTACGCCACAAAAAACCATTCTCCCTAGTCTGTGCGGTGCAAGTCCAGCGGCGAATGGGCCAAGCCTGCAAAGTTTCTAATGGCTCTGCTGGTATTCCCGTGGCGTGCAGCCGAACTCGCGACGGAACACCGTGTGCAGGTACTGCGCGGACTTGAAGCCGCATTGCTGGGCGATATCGGCAATCGCCAGGTGATCATCCTCCAGCCCCTTGGCGGCGCTGGCGAGTTTGAAGCGCAGGATCTCGTCATGCACGCTGCACCCGCGCACCTTGCGAAAATGCGCCTCCAGGGACGAACGGGACACGCCAACATAGGCCGCCACCTGGGCGGTCTTGATGCCCTGGCAGGCGTACTGGCGGATAAACAGCAGCGCCTGCATCACATAAGGATGGCCCAAAGGTTGATGCAAGCTGGACGCCTGCACGTTGATCGCATCCGGCGGCACCAGCACCTGCGTGCCCGCGCAGGGCTTGCCGTGCAACATCTGATGCAACAGCGCAGCGGCGGTGCGGCCCATGGTTTCGGTGCCCTGGATCACCGAACTCAATGGCACTCGCGTGAGGGTACGGGTCAGCGGGTCGTTGTCGATGCCGATCAGCGCCACTTCTTCCGGCACAGCAATGCCGGCAGTGAGACAGGCTTGCAGCAATTGCCGGGCGCGAGCGTCGGTGACGGCGATAATGCCGATGGGTTTGGGCAGGCTTTGCAGCCAGGCAATCTGTTGTTCGACGGCGCTGTCCCACAGCGGCGCGCTGGTGCCGAGGCCACGATAGATCTGCACGGGCAAGCCATCGCGTTGCAGCAAGCGTTTGAACGCCTTTTCACGCTCCTGGGCCCAGCGATTGGCCTGGGCTTCGGGCAGGCTGAAACAGGCAAACTGCGTCAGGCCGGCTTCGATCAAATGCTCATAGGCCAACTTGATCAAGGCGTAGTTGTCCGTGGCCACGTAGGGAATGCCCTTGGGATAGGCCCGCACATCCTCATAGGAACCGCCCACCGCCACGACCGGCACCTTGCTCCCGGCCAGCGCCTCGCCAATCAGCGGGTCGTCGAAGTCGGCAATGATGCCGTCGCCCTGCCAGCGTTCGATGCCTTTGAGGCGGCACAGGAAGTCCTCTTCGAGGAACAAGTCCCAGGACGCGCGGGTGCTGCTCAGGTAATTGCCGATGCCGGCGATGATGCCACGGTCATAGATTTTGCTGCCGTTGAACAGCAAGGCAATGCGGTGCACGGGCGGTAGGGTTTTCATTGTTTTTATCCTGGGACCGGTCGAAACAGACTAGCCCCTGCTACGCAAAATCGCACTCTCCCTTGATGATTTTCATAATCGGCAGGCCCAACGCCGTTGCTAGTATCGAGCCACCGCCAAGAACAATAAGGAAAACGCCATGCCGTACTTCCCCGGTGTCGAGAAGGTTCGCTTCGAAGGCCCCCACAGCGATGCTCCCCTCGCCTTCCGCCACTACGACGCCAACAAGCTCATCCTCGGCAAACCCATGCGCGAACACCTGCGCATGGCCGCCTGTTATTGGCACACCTTCGTCTGGCCGGGGGCGGATATGTTTGGAGTGGGCACCTTCAAGCGGCCGTGGCAGCGCAGTGGCGACCCGATGGAACTGGCCATCGGCAAGGCGGACGCCGCCTTCGAGTTTTTCTCCAAGCTGGGCATCGATTACTACAGCTTTCATGACACGGATGTCGCCCCCGAAGGCAGCTCGCTCAAGGAGTACCGCCACCACTTCGCGCAGATGGTCGATCATCTGGAGCGGCATCAGGAACAGACCGGGATCAAGCTGCTGTGGGGCACCGCCAACTGCTTCAGCAACCCACGCTTTGCCGCCGGCGCCGCCAGCAACCCGGACCCGGAAGTGTTTGCCTACGCCGCCGCCCAGGTGTTCAGCGCGATGAACGCCACCCTGCGCCTCAAAGGCTCCAACTATGTGCTGTGGGGTGGCCGCGAGGGCTATGAAACCCTGCTCAACACCGACCTCAAGCGCGAGCGCGAACAGCTGGGGCGTTTCATGCGCATGGTGGTGGAGCACAAGCACAAGATCGGCTTCAAGGGCGACCTGCTGATCGAGCCCAAGCCCCAGGAGCCGACCAAGCACCAATACGATTACGACAGTGCCACGGTGTTCGGTTTCCTGCATGAGTACGGGCTGGAACAGGAGATCAAGGTGAACATCGAGGCCAACCACGCGACCCTGGCCGGGCACAGCTTTCATCATGAGATTGCCACCGCCGTGTCCCTGGGGATCTTCGGCAGTATCGACGCCAACCGGGGCGACCCGCAGAACGGCTGGGACACCGACCAGTTCCCCAACAGCGTGGAGGAAATGACGCTCGCCACCTATGAAATCCTCAAAGCTGGCGGGTTCAAGAATGGCGGCTATAACTTCGACTCCAAGGTGCGTCGCCAGAGCCTGGATGATGTGGACCTGTTCCACGGTCATGTGGCGGCCATGGATGTGCTTGCCCTGGCACTGGAGCGCGCGGCGGCAATGGTCGAGAACGACCGGCTGCAGCAATTCAAGGACCAGCGTTATGCCGGCTGGCGACAGCCGCTGGGCCACGCGGTGCTGGCGGGGGAATTCAGCCTGGAATCGCTGGCCGAGCATGCCTTCGCTCATGAGTTGAACCCGCAGGCGGTGAGTGGTCGGCAGGAGATGCTGGAAGGCATTGTGAATCGCTTTATCTACCGGTGACATTTGCGCGACAAATCTCTGCACGGAGCGTCGAGAGACGCTCTACAGTCTTACCCGCATCACGCTGTGTCTTTCCAAAAACAATAAAAGGACGCACCACCATGAAGTCATTCAAACGCACCCTCATCGCCACTGCCCTGGCCCTGCTCGCCCTGCCCGTCATGGCCGACTCAGCGCACCCGAAAATCGGTTTTTCCATCGACGACCTGCGCCTGGAACGTTGGTCCCGCGACCGTGACTACTTCGTGGCCGCCGCAGAAAAACTCGACGCCAAGGTCTTCGTGCAATCGGCCGATGCCAACGAGCAGAAGCAGATTTCCCAAATCGAAAACCTGATCTCCCGTGGCGTCGACGTGATCGTCATCGTGCCGTTCAACGCCACCGTCCTCACCAACGCCGTCGCCGAAGCCAAGAAGGCCGGGATCAAGGTGGTGTCCTACGACCGCCTGATTCTGAACGCGGACATCGACGCCTACATCTCCTTCGATAACGAAAAAGTCGGTGAGATGCAGGCCAGCGGCGTGTTGCAAGCGGCGCCCAAGGGCAACTATTTCCTGCTCGGCGGCGCGCCCACCGACAACAATGCCAAGGTGCTGCGCGAAGGCCAGATGAAGGTGTTGCAACCTTCCATCGACAAAGGCGACATCAAGATCGTCGGTCAGCAGTGGGTCAAGGAATGGAACCCCACCGAAGCGCTAAGCATCGTCGAAAACGCCCTGACCCGGAACAACAACAAGATCGACGCCATCGTCGCCTCCAACGACGCCACTGCCGGCGGCGCGATCCAGGCCCTGGCCGCGCAGAAACTGGCGGGCAAGGTGCCGATTTCCGGACAGGACGCCGACCTCGCCGCGATCAAACGTGTGATCGACGGCACCCAGACCATGACCGTGTACAAACCGCTCAAACTGATCGCCACCGAAGCCGCCAAGCTCTCGGTGCAACTGGCGCGCAATGAGAAGCCCACCTACAGCTCGCAGTACGACAACGGCAGTAAAAAGGTCGACACCATCCTGCTGACCCCGACGCCATTGACCAAGGCGAACATCGACCTGTTGGAGAAGGACGGGTTCTATACCAAAGAGCAGATTGCCGGGCAGTGACCGTCATGGCCGACTACCTGTTGCAAATGAACGGCATCGTCAAACGCTTTGGCGGTGTCAACGCGCTGAACGGCATCGATATCCAGGTGCGGCCGGGGGAATGCGTCGGCCTGTGTGGCGAGAACGGCGCGGGCAAGTCCACCTTGATGAAGGTGCTGTCGGCGGTCTATCCCCACGGCACCTGGGAGGGCGAAATCCTCTGGGACGGCCAGCCACTCAAGGCCCACTCCATCAGCGAAACCGAGGCCGCCGGCATCGTAATCATCCACCAGGAACTGACCCTGGTGCCCGACCTGTCGGTGGCTGAAAACATCTTCATGGGTCACGAACTGACCTTGCCCGGCGGGCGCATGAACTACCCGGCCATGTTCCACCGCGCCGAAGCGCTGATGCGTGAACTCATGGTGCCGGACATGAACGTGGCGCTGCCGGTATCGCAGTATGGCGGCGGCTACCAACAACTGGTGGAAATCGCCAAGGCCCTGAACAAGCAGGCGCGGCTGCTGATTCTCGACGAGCCCTCCTCGGCCCTGACCCGCTCGGAAATCGAAGTGCTGCTGGACATCATCCGTGGCCTCAAGGCCAAGGGCGTGGCCTGCGTGTACATCTCGCACAAGCTCGATGAAGTGGCGGCAGTGTGCGACACCATTGCGGTGATCCGCGACGGCAAGCACATCGCGACCACCGCCATGGCCGACATGGACATCGCAAAGATCATCACCCAGATGGTCGGCCGCGAAATGAGCAACCTCTACCCCACCGAACCCCATGCGGTCGGCGAGGTGATGTTCGAAGCGCGCAACGTCACCTGTTATGACGTGGACAACCCCAAGCGCAAGCGCGTGGACGATGTGTCCTTTGTGCTCAAGCGCGGGGAAATCCTCGGCATTGCCGGGCTGGTCGGCGCCGGGCGTACGGAACTGGTGTCGGCGCTGTTCGGCGCCTACCCCGGCCGCTACAGCTGCGAAGTGTGGCTGGACGGCCAGGTGATCGACACGCGCACACCGCTCAAGTCGATCCGCGCCGGGCTGTGCATGGTGCCCGAGGATCGCAAGCGCCAGGGCATCATCCCCGACCTCGGCGTGGGCCAGAACATCACCCTGGCGGTGCTCGACACTTACGCCCACATGACCCGCATCGATGCCGAGGCCGAACTGGGCAGCATCGACCAGCAGATCGCGCGCATGCACCTCAAGACCGCCAGCCCGTTCCTGCCGATCACCAGCCTGTCCGGCGGCAACCAGCAAAAAGCCGTGCTGGCGAAAATGCTGATGGCCAAACCCAAGGTGCTGATCCTCGACGAACCCACACGCGGCGTCGACGTGGGCGCCAAATACGAGATCTACAAGCTGATGGGCGCGCTGGCGGCCGAAGGTGTGGCGATCATCATGGTCTCCTCGGAGCTGGCCGAAGTGCTCGGCGTGTCCGACCGCGTGCTGGTGATCGGCGATGGCCAGTTGCGCGGTGACTTTATCAACCAGGGGCTCACCCAGGAACAGGTGCTCGCCGCCGCGCTCAGCCAACACAACAATAATGATCGGAAGACCGCGTAGATGAATCAGGTCAAACACCTTTTCACCCGCTACAAAATGCTCGCCCTGGTCATCGCCGTGGCGGTGATCTGGGTGTTTTTCAGCTGGCAGACCGAGGGTGGGTTTCTCACGCCGCGCAACCTGTCCAACCTGCTGCGGCAAATGTCGATCACCGGGATTCTGGCGTGCGGCATGGTGCTGGTGATCATCAGCGGCGAGATCGACTTGTCGGTGGGGTCATTGCTCGGCTTGCTTGGCGGGTTGGCGGCAATCCTGGATGTCGTGTATCACATTCCATTGCTCGCCAACCTGAGTCTGGTGGCGCTGTGCGGGTTGATGATCGGGCTGGCCAACGGCTACATGACGGCCTATCTGCGCATTCCGTCGTTTATTGTCGGCCTGGGTGGAATGCTGGCGTTTCGCGGGATTCTGCTGGGGATTACCGGCGGCACCACCATTGCGCCGGTGTCGCCATCGTTGGTGTATGTGGGCCAGGGGTATTTGCCGCATTCGGTGGGTATCGGGCTGGGCGTGCTGTTGTTTGCGCTGACGGTTTTTTTGACCTGGAAACAGCGGCGCAACCGGGCGTTGCATGGTCTGGCGGCGCATTCCCGGGTGCGTGATCTGGTGCGCGTGGCGGTGATCGGTGCCGTGCTGGCCGGGTTCGTCACGACCCTCAACAGCTACGATGGGATTCCCGTCCCCGTCTTGCTGCTGTTGGTGTTATTGGGCGTGTTCAGCTACGTCACCAGCCAGACCGTATTTGGACGTCGCGTGTACGCGGTGGGCAGCAATATGGAAGCCACGCGCCTGTCGGGCATCAATGTGCAGGCGGTGAAGTTGTGGATCTTCGGCATCATGGGCGTGATGTGTGCACTCGCCGGTTTGGTCAACACGGCTCGTCTGGCGGCCGGCTCGCCGTCGGCGGGGAGCATGGGTGAGCTGGACGCCATCGCTGCGTGTTTTATTGGCGGCACCTCCATGCGTGGCGGCTCGGGCACGGTGTATGGCGCGTTGCTCGGGGCGTTGGTGATCACCAGTCTGGACAATGGGATGTCGATGCTGGATGTGGACAGTTACTGGCAGATGATTGTGAAAGGCAGCATCCTGGTGC
The DNA here is from genome assembly GCF_013386605.1 of Pseudomonas sp. IPO3749. Classification (NCBI taxonomy): domain Bacteria; kingdom Pseudomonadati; phylum Pseudomonadota; class Gammaproteobacteria; order Pseudomonadales; family Pseudomonadaceae; genus Pseudomonas; species Pseudomonas sp. IPO3749. Next base: position 47,694 of record NZ_JACARN010000015.1, read on the forward strand.
TGGCGGTTTGGGTGGATGTGAGTACGCGCACGGGCAGACGCTGACTGCCTCACTTGCCCAGCAACACCGCCCCTTCCCCGACCTGCCCCAACCGATCTCCCGGATTGCGCAGCGGGCAGTCATCCAGGGACAGGCACCCGCAGCCAATGCACCCGTCGAGTTGGTCGCGCAGTTGCGTGAGGCTGTTGATTCGCTCATTCAACATGTCTCGCCAACGCGTGGAAAGCCGCGTCCAGTCCTTGGCCGTCAGCGGTCGCCCCGACGGCAGTTCCTCCAGTGCAGCCTTGATGGTTGCCAATGGAATCCCCGCGCGCTGCGCCACCTTGATCACCGCAATGCGGCGCAGGACATCACGGTGGTAGCGCCGCTGATTACCTGGGCTGCGTTGGCCATGAATCAAACCCTTGGCTTCGTAAAAATGCACAGTCGCCACGGTCACCCCGCTACGCCGCGCCAACTCGCCTACCCCGAGGGGGATGTGCACATCGATTTTCGGTTCCATCGGCGGCTTGACCTCATCTATACATGAGGTCTTATAAAGAGTGTCGGCCTGCCCTGGCAAGCCTTCATTCCTTTGACATGGAGTCTCCATGAACACAACGCAACCCTCCCCCTCCAACTGGGCCGCCTTGCTGTCCGGTGCAAATGGCGTACGGTCACTGGCCCTGGCAGGCGGCGTAGTGCTGCATGCGATCAACGTCTACATCGCCACCACGATTCTGCCGTCAGTGGTCAAGGATATCGGCGGCATCGACTACTACGCATGGAATACCACGCTGTTTGTCGCCGCCTCGATCCTCGGTTCAGCGTTGTCCGCGCGTTTGCTTGGCCGCCTGGGGCCGCGTGGTGCTTATCTGGTTGCCAGCCTGGTGTTCGCTGGCGGAGCCTTAGCGTGCGCGTTTGCGCCTTCCATGCCGGTGATGCTGGTCGGACGGCTGGTACAGGGCCTGGGCGGAGGGTTCCTGTTTGCGCTGTCCTACGCGATGATTCGCCTGGTATTCGACGAACCCTTGTGGCCACGCGCAATGGCGTTGGTCTCGGGGATGTGGGGCGTTGCGACGCTGGTCGGGCCAGCAGTGGGCGGCGTGTTTGCCGAACTGGGCATCTGGCGGGCGGCGTTCTGGTCGTTGATTCCGGTGGCCGGGTTGTTCGCCGTGCTGGCCGCGACCGTACTGCCTAGGCGCAGCACAGAGAGCGTTGAACCCACACCGTTGCCGCTCACTCAGTTGTGGCTGCTGACGGCAGCGGTACTGGCGGTGTCGGCCGGCAGTGTCTCTTCCACCCTGCCCCTGAACCTGTTGGGGCTCGCAGCGGCAGCAATGTTCACGGCGCTGCTGATCTTCACAGAAAGCCGAGCCCGCCATCGACTGCTGCCCGCTGGAGCCTTTCAACTCACCACCGCGCTTGGCGCGCTGTACGCCACGATGTCGTTGTTGGCGGTCGCTGTGACCAGTGGCGAAATCTTTGTACCGCTGTTTCTTCAAGTCCTGCACCACCAGTCACCGCTGGTGGCCGGTTATCTGGCAGCACTGATGGCGGCCGGCTGGACGCTGGGGTCAATCGCCAGCGCGGGAATGACAGGCGCGAATATTCGTCGCGCGATCCTGGCCGGGCCGATCCTGGGTGTTGTCGGCATGCTGGCGCTGGCTCTTTTAATGCCTCACGAAAGCAATGGCGGTGCGCAGACGCTTACGCCGATTTGCCTGGCCCTTACCCTGATCGGCCTGGGGGTGGGCCTGGCCTGGCCGCACTTGTTGACCCGGGTATTCCAGGTCGCACCCGACGGCGAACAGGACCTGGCCTCTGCGTCGATTACCACGGTGCAACTGTTCGCCACCGCGTTTGGCGCAGCACTGGCGGGCATGGTAGCGAACATCGCGGGCCTGACTGAACCCGGCGGCATTGAAGGCACAGCAAGCGCTGCGGTGTGGTTGTTCGGGGTGTTTGCGCTGGCGCCGGTGATGGGTATTCTGATTGCCAGGCGGGTCGTTCAACCGATCGGTTAGCGGCCGCTGATGCTTGACAGCCGACTAAAAAATGTAACAGCTGCTACGGTCTTCATTCTCATAGCGCCACGACTGGATAATACCTTCGCCCGAGACGAGCACGGAGTATCGACAGTCGCGGATCCAGGTCACGAAGTAGCGCTGGCTGTCGCCCTCCTTCACAACCTGGTCATAGACCTTTTTCTTGTTGACCGGGGACCAATAGGAATCGCCACAGCCACGGCTGCAATCGTCATAGAGGTGGGCATCGAAGCGTGTGCCGACAAACGCGTTCCTGACGCCCGTCCATGCCGAGTGAGACGGCGCACAGCCCGCCAGCAACGTGGCCAACAAGGCGACACCCATGATTGTTTTCAAAGCGTTCTCAACCGAGCATTTCCCTATTGATTGACTTGACTGTGTTCGCTCGCTGGGTGAGCGTGCCAAGTTCCTCTAAGTAGAGCAAGCGAAGTCAAGACGTGTGCCTGTTCCTGACGCCAATGTGGGAGCTGGCTCGCCTGCGATTGCGGTGTATCAGAACCCAAAAGGTTGACTGACACTCCGCTATCGCGGGCAAGCCCGCTCCCACAGTTGACCGCGTACTGGCTTGAGTTATTTGGAGACTGGCATGGCGAATTCGGCACCTTGCTCGATGCTCTCCGACCAGCGCTGCATGATCGACTTCTGCTTGGTGTAGAAGCGCACGCCTTCGGTGCCATACGCGTGCATGTCGCCAAACAGGCTCTTCTTCCAGCCACCGAAGCCATGCCAGGCCATCGGCACCGGGATTGGCACGTTGATGCCGACCATGCCCACCTCAATACGTCGCGCAAATTCACGGGCGATGTTGCCGTCGCGGGTGAAGCAGCTCACGCCGTTACCGAACTCGTGATCGTTGACCAGCTTGATCGCCTCGGCAAAGTCATTCACACGCACACAGGCCAGCACCGGGCCGAAGATTTCTTCGCGGTAGATGCTCATTTCTTGGGTCACATGGTCGAACAGCGTCGCGCCCAGCCAGAAGCCGTTTTCCAGGCCCGCTTCAGTGGGCACGTAGTCACGCCCATCCAGCAGCAATTGCGCACCGGCCTGTACGCCTTGCTCGATGTAGCCGCTGATACGCTCCAACGCTGCGCGGGACACAATCGGGCCCATCTCGGCTTTCAAATCACGGCCGTCGGTGATGCGCAGTTGCTTGGCGCGTTCGGTCAGGGCGGCGATGACTTTATCGCCCACATCGCCTACCAGCACGGCAACGGAAATCGCCATGCAGCGCTCGCCAGCACTGCCGTAGGCGGCGCCCATCAGGGCGTCGACGGTTTTTTCGATATCGGCGTCGGGCATCACCACCATGTGGTTTTTTGCGCCGCCCAGGCCTTGCACGCGCTTGCCGTTGCGGGCGCCGGTTTCGTAGATGTACTGGGCAATCGGCGTGGAGCCGACAAAGCTCACGGCCTTGACGTCCGGGTGTTCGATCAGCGCATCCACCGACTCCTTGTCGCCCTGCACCACGTTGAACACGCCTTTGGGCAGGCCGGCTTCACGCAGTAGTTCGGCCATGAACAGCGAGGCGCTTGGGTCGGTCGGGCTTGGCTTGAGGATGAAGGTGTTGCCCGCCGCGATGGCGATCGGGTACATCCACATCGGCACCATCACCGGGAAGTTGAATGGCGTGACACCGGCCACAACGCCCAAGGGCTGGCGCATTGTCCAGTTGTCCATGCCACGGGAAACCTGGTCGGAATGCTCACCCTTGAGCAGGTTGGGAATGCCACAGGCGAACTCGAGAATGTCGATGCCCCGGTCGACTTCGCCCTGCGCGTCGGTGAAAACCTTGCCGTGCTCAGCGACGATAATGCGCGCCAGGTCGTCCTTGCGTTCGCGCAGCAGGTGCAGGTATTCGAACAGCACGCGGGCGCGGCGGATCGGCGGGGTATCCGCCCAACCGGCAAACGCGGCTTGGGCGGCGGCAACGGCTTCGGACACGGTCTGGCGGCTGGCCAGGGCGACGCGGCCGGTCTTTTCGCCGGTGGCGGGGTTGAAGACGTCCTGATAGCGATCATCGCGGGACACGCGTTGGTCGTTGATGTAATGCTCGATTGTCGTTGTCATGGCAGTAGATCCCAGGTGGGTAGCGTTGGGGATCACGATAGACTTTCGCTTTGTTCCAAACCAGAGCAGAATCCAGAACTTATTGTCCACATACGCGAACAATCTACTCATGGAAAAGGCTGAAATCGAAGGGCTTTGGACTCACATCCACTGGCTGTCAGTGCTGGAAGAACAAGGCACCTACACCGCCGCCGCCGCACGCCTGGGCGTGAGCAAGTCCGCCGTGAGCCAGCGTATTTCCGACCTGGAAAAGGCCACCGGCACGCGCCTGGTGACGCGCACCACGCGCAGTGTGCGGCTGACCGATGCGGGGCTGTCGTTGACCCGTGAAGTGCGCAGCGCTTATGAACAGATCGCCCGCAGTTTTTCGTCGGTGCGCGATTCGGTCGGGGAGATTCGCGGGCTGGTGCGGCTGACAGCGCCTGTCGCGTTTGCCCGTCAGCAACTGGTGCCGCATCTGTCGGAATTTTTGCAGCAGTACCCACAAGTGCGTATCCAACTGGACGTATCGGACGCCCTGAGTTCACTGGCCGCCGAAGGCTACGACCTGGCTGTACGCCACGGCTTCCAGGTGCCGGAAACCCATGTGGCCTGGAAGCTGTGTGACACCGGCTCGGTACTGGTCGCCACCCAGGATTACCTGCAACGCCACGGCGAGCCGCGCGAACCTGGCGACTTGTCCGCGCACAACTGCCTGTTCTACCCACGCGGCACCGACCAGCCCGCCTGGACCTTCGAGCGCGGCACAAAAAACGTCGAACGCCTCACCGTGCCCATCGCCGGCAGCTTCGCCACCAACAACAGCGAAGCCCTGCGTGACTCGGCGCTCAATCATCTGGGCATCGCCCTGCTTCCGGACTTCAGCGCCCATGCCGCGCTATCCAGCGGCAAGCTGGTGCAGGTGCTCAAGGGCTGGACACTCAAGGGCGCGTTTGCCGATGAGATCTACCTGATCCGACCGTATTCGCCGCATGTGCCGAAGGCGGTGAGTGTGTTGGTCAGTTATTTGAAGGGCAAACTGTCCGGCGGGTTTCGATACACAGCCCATTAATGGCCCGACCAAAATAGCACTAAGTGGATCTTTTTGAGGAACCAATTGGGCCGTAGCATTCTCTTGCGGCCACAACACTCCAGGCCGTGGCAGCGTCATCTCAAGGGCTCCCCCGTGGGGAGTGTTGATCATCATGAACTGGAACATCGTCCCCTCCACCGCCTTTCAAACCACCGCTGCGGTGATGTCCGCCATTGCCCTGCTCGGCTGCCAACCGCCCACACGGGCTGACTTCATCAAGTACCCGTCGTTACAGCAACGCTGGTCGATGATCTGCGACCCGCGCAGCAACATTGCGGAGGCAAACGTGGAAGGCTGCGAGAATTTCCATGCGTGGCAAACAGCAAGCCAAGGGCCGGTACTGGGTAATCTGATGAATCAGAACCTGGGCAAGTGAGGCGCCAGCTTTTTTCTCGAAGGATATTGCTCAGCAGAACTAAAAGTCCATAATGGACAAATTAGTTTATATGCGGAGACACCGATGTCCAGCACACCTCATGTGATCCATCACGCCCAGGCCCGCGAGCTGCTCAGCCAGATCGATGTACCGCAGATCCTGCGCAAGCTGTTCCGCGACCTGGCGAACGAGCAAGCGGTGCAGCCAGCGCAGCAACGGGTGGAGTTCCCGCAAGCCGCAGGCGACTTCATCAACTACCTGGGTGTATTGGCCGAAGATGGGGTGTACGGGGTCAAGACCTCGCCCTATATCGTGCGTGAGCAAGGCCCTCTGGTGACGGCATGGACCTTGCTGATGTCGATGCAGACCGGCCAGCCCCTGTTGCTATGCGATGCAGCCGAACTGACCACGGCACGCACGGCCGCGACCACGGCCCTGGCAGTGGACGCATTGGCGCCGTTATCCGCGCGACGCCTGGCGATCATCGGCAGTGGCAAGGTGGCCCAGGCGCACCTGCAGTATGTGAAAGGTTTCAGGGATTGGCAGAGCATCAACGTGTATTCGCCCAGCCTGGCCAATGCATCCGCCGAGGCCATCGCGCAGCTCAAGGACCTGGACCCACGTGTGGTCATCGCCAACAGTTGCGAGGCGGCAGTGGAAGGCGCCGACGTGATCCTACTGTGCACGTCGTCAGCCGGGCCGGTGCTCGACCCGACGCACTTGAGCAAACCGGCGCTGATCACCTCGATCAGCACCAACGCCCCGCGCGCCCATGAAGTGCCGCCACACAGCCTCAACACGATGCAGGTATTCTGCGACTATCGCCGCACCACCCCTGGCGCGGCCGGTGAAATGCTGATCGCCGCCGAACAGCACGGTTGGGACCCGCGCACCGTGGCCGGTGACCTACCCGAGTTACTCAGCGAACAGGTACAGCGCCCGACCTACGACCGCCACGTGTTCTTCCGCTCCATCGGCCTGGGCCTGGAAGACATCGCCCTGGCCAATGCCCTCTGGAGACAGCTATGAACCCTGCAGACTTCATCATCATCGGCGGCGGCATTGCCGGCGCGTCCACGGGTTTCTGGTTGTCGCAGCACGGCAAGGTGTTGGTGCTGGAGCGCGAAAGCCACCCGGCCTATCACTCCACCGGGCGTTCAGCGGCGCTGTATACCGCCGCGTATGGCACCCCGCAGGTGCGTGCGCTGACCCTGGCCAGTCGTGAGTTTTTCGACCACCCGCCCAGCGGTTTCTGCGAACACCCACTGCTGACGCCACGCGGCGAGTTGACGGTGGATTTCATCGGCGATGCGGCCGAGCTGAACGCCCAGTACCTGAGCGCCAAGGCCACTGTGGCGCAGGTGCAATTGCTCAGCGCCGACGAAGCCTGTGGGAAGTTGCCGATCTTGCGCCGCGAAAAAGTCCACGGTGCGCTGTATGACCCCACCGCCAGCGACATCGACACCGACGCCCTGCATCAGGGCTACCTGCGTGGCATCCGTCGCAACGGCGGCGAAGTGCGCACCGACAGTCATGTGCTCGGCTTGAGCCGCGATGATGACGGCATCTGGCACGTGCAAACCCAGGATTCAACCTGCACCGCACCCGTTATCATCAACGCCGCCGGCGCCTGGGCCGACCACATCGGCGGGCTCGCCGGCGCCGCGTCCATCGGCTTGCAGCCCAAGCGGCGCTCGGCGTTCATCTTCGCCGGCCCCGAAGGCGTCGACAGCCACCATTGGCCAATGCTGGTGGCGCTGGACGAATCCTTCTATATGAAGCCCGACGCCGGCATGTTCCTCGGCTCACCGGCCAACGCCGACCCGGTCGAACCCCAGGATATCCAGCCCGAAGAACTGGACATCGCCATGGGCATCTACCAGATCGAAGAAGCCACCACCCTGACCATCCGCCGCCCGACCCGCACTTGGGCCGGCCTGCGCAGTTTTGTACACGACGGTGATTTGCTCTCGGGGTTTGACCCGCAGGTAGCGGGGTTTTTCTGGGTGGCAGCACAAGGCGGCTACGGCATCCAGACCTCGCCGGCCATGGGCCAGGCCAGCGCGGCCTTGGTGCGTGGCGCGCCGCTGCCGGAGGCACTGACGCGGTTCGGCCTCGACGCTGGTATGCTCTCCCCTGCCCGCCTGGAGCCCCATTGATGAACACCGCTGAACAAGACAAGGTCATGCAGAACTTCCGTGCGATGGCCGACGCCATCGCCACACTGTTCTTCCCCCACGCCGAAGCGGTGCTGCACGACCTGCGCTCGCAAAAAGTCGATTACATCGCCAACAACCTGTCCAAGCGCAGCATCGGCGATGACTCGGCGCTGGAGGACATGCTCGACGCTGACGTCAGCGAAGTGAACATCGGCCCGTACGAAAAGCTCAACTGGGACGGCCAGAAAATCCGCAGCCTGAGCACCGTGCTGCATGACCACAAAGGTCGTCGCCTGGCGGTGCTGTGCATCAACCTGAATATTTCATTGTTCGAAAACGCCAAGGCGGCGCTGGACCTGTTCCTGTCTCCGAGCAAGCTGATCCCGCAACCGGACTCGCTGTTTCGCGATGACTGGCAGGAGCGCATCAATACCTTCCTGCACGCGTGGATGCGCGAGCGTCAGTTGAGCCTGAACCTGCTGACCCGTGACCACAAGCGCGAGCTGGTGCTGGCGCTGCATGCCGAAGGGGCGTTCAAGGGCAAGAGCGCGTCGAACTATGTGGCCAACGTGTTGGGCATGGGGCGGGCGACGGTCTACAAGCATTTGAAGGAACTGAAGGGCTAATGTGTGCGGGCGACTGCATTTTGTGGCGAGCGGGCTTGCCCCGCGTTGGACTGCGTAGCAGGCCCATTTTAGGGTCGCTTCGCAACCCAACGCGGGGCAAGCCCGCTCACCACAAGGGTGCGAATAGGCTGTGCGACAGCGCTAGTCGCCGTAGATGTCGGACTTGAAGTACTGCTGCGAAATCTTCTGATACTCACCACTGGCGCGAATGCCATCGATGGCCGCATTCAACTCGCCCACCAACGCCGTATTGCCCTTGCGCACCGCAATCCCGGCGCCCTCCCCCACGTATTTCGGGTCCTTGAGTTCCGGGCCGACAAACGCATAGCCCTCGCCGCGGGGCATCTGCAGGAAGTCGTTCAGGGGAATAGTGTCGGCAAAGATCGCATCCAGGCGGCCGGCCGCCAGGTCCATGTAGATCTCTTCGTTGTTGCTGTAGCGCTTGACGTTGATGCCCTTGGGTTCGAACACCTCGGTGGCATACCGGTCGGTGGTGGTGGCGCGCTGCACGCCGATGGTCTTGCCCTTGAGGCTGGCGTATTGGTCATCCACCACGGCGCCGTCCTTCATCACCAAACGCGATGAGGTGAAGTAGTACTTGTGGGTGAAATCCACCGATTTCTTGCGGTCTTCGTTGATGGTCATGGACGACAGGGCCATGTCGATTTTCTTCACTTTGAGGGAAGGAATCAGACCGTCGAACTCACCTTCGACCCACACACACTTGACCTTCATCTGCGCGCACAGCGCATTGCCGATGTCGTAGTCGAAGCCGACGATCTTGCCCTCTTGTGTCTTGGACGCAAATGGCGGGTAAGCCGCCTCGATGCCGATGCGCAGGGTTTTCTCGGCGGCCACCAAGTGGCTGGACGCAAGCAGGCCAAAGGCCAGGGCGGTAATGAGGGCGCGTTTCTTCATGAGGATGTTCTCGCAAGTTGTTGTTGGTTTTGGCAAGCCTGAAGAAAGAGAGGGAAGCGGTGATTTTGTACTTATAATTCCATATTGGACTTTTACGTCTTGATCGTCAATCGCACCGTTTGACGGTTCAACACCCATGACTTTTTTGCACAACGCACCGGTGTTTTTGAGCGTTCTGCTCTGATTTCTGCGTGCCTATACTCGGTCCAGCCTCTCGATCCAACCTCTCGGTTCAGCCGAGGGAACGTCCCACAACAATAATTAAGGACAGCCACCATGACCCAGCCCTTCCTGGCCGCTCGGGATTTTCTGCTCGCTCACCGCACCGACTACGCCACCGCCGTACGGGATTTCCGCTGGCCGCAACTGGGCGAATTCAACTGGGCCCTGGACTATTTCGACGCCATGGCCGAGGGCAATACGGCGGATGCGCTGTGGATCGTCGAGGAAGACGGCAGCGAGCAACGCTACAGCTTCCAGCAACTGGCGACGCGCTCCAACCAGGTGGCCAATCACCTGCGCGCCCTCGGCGTGCGCCGGGGTGATCGTGTGTTGTTGATGCTCGGCAATGACGTGGCGTTGTGGGACACCATGCTCGCCGCGTTCAAGCTCGGCGCCGTGGTCATACCCGCCACAGCGTTGCTGAACCCCGATGACCTGCGCGACCGCATCGAGCGCGGGCAGGTTCGTCACCTCGTGGTGGGTGAAGCGCACGTGCACAAGTTTGTCGGGCTGGCAGAGGGTTGCAGCCGCGTCTGTGTGGGGTCCGCGCCTGCCGGCTGGGTCGCACACAACGCGGCCTTTGAACACACTGAGCAGTTCGAGGCCGAAGGCCGCACCCTGGCCACCGACCCGATGTTGCTGTACTTCACCTCCGGCACCACGTCCAAGCCGAAAATGGTGCTGCACAGCCACCAGAGCTACCCCGTCGGGCACCTGTCGACCATGTACTGGATCGGCCTGCAACCGGGCGACCTGCACCTGAATATCTCGTCACCGGGCTGGGCCAAACATGCCTGGAGTTGCCTGTTCGCCCCATGGAATGCCGGCGCGTGCATTTTTATCCATAACGTCGCGCGGTTCAGCGCGCCGGCCCTGCTCAGTGCCTTGGAACGCTACGGCGTGACCAGCCTGTGCGCGCCGCCCACGGTATGGCGCATGCTGATCCAGGAGGATCTCGCCAGCTACAAATCACGCTTGAGCCTGCGCGAATTGGTCGGCGCCGGTGAACCGTTGAACCCGGAAATCATCGAACAGATTCAGCACGCCTGGGGCCTGCCGTTGCGTGATGGCTTCGGCCAATCGGAAACCACCGCGCTGGTCGGCAACACCCCCGGCCAGTTGCTCAAGCCCGGTTCCATGGGTCGCCCGTTGCCGGGTTATCAGGTTGCGCTGCTCGACCCGGACGGCATTCCCGGCAACGAAGGCGAAGTCGCCCTGCCCCTCGACGTGCGTCCGCTCGGCCTGATGCTCTGCTATGAAGACAGCCCGGAGAAAACCGCCGAGGTCATGCGTGACGGCTACTACCGCACCGGCGACACCGCGCAGATCGACGCCGACGGCTACATCACCTTCGTCGGTCGCGCCGACGATGTGTTCAAGGCCTCCGACTACCGCATCAGCCCATTCGAACTGGAAAGCGCGTTGATAGAACATCCGGCAGTCATGGAAGTGGCCGTAGTACCGAGCCCCGACCCGTTGCGCCTGGCGGTGCCCAAGGCATTCCTGATCCTGGCCCACGACGAACCGGGCAGCCATGAACTGGCCCGGCATATCCTCGCCTTCGCCCGCGAAAACCTCGCCCCATACAAGCGGGTGCGACGAATCGAATTCGTCACCGAACTGCCCAAGACCATCTCCGGAAAAATCCGCCGCGTGGAGCTGCGGCAGATGGAGGTGGTGCGACGCCAAAGCGACACGCGGGGTGAACAGGAGTATTTCGAAGAGGATTTTGCCTGACCGGTCAGAAGTCCACCGTGGCCGACAGCTGCAAAGTGCGCGGATAGCCTGGCGAAAACGCGCCATACGACGCCACGCCCGACCAGTACTCACGGTCAAACACGTTCTGCACGGTCGCGCGGAAGGTGGTTGGCCGGCCTTCGATCTTGGTCGCGTAGCGCGCGCCGGCATCGATGCGCGTCCACGAATCCAGTTCCTGGGTGTTGGCCTGGTTGACGTACTGGCTGTCGGTGTAGATCGCACCGCCGGTGAGGGTGAAGCCTTCCAGCCACGGTGTGTCCCACTCGGCCCAGAGGTTGGCCTGGATATCCGGCACGCCCACCGGTTTGTTGCCACGGTTGGCGGCGGTCGCGGACTGGGTCAGCTCACCATCGAGGAAGGTCACGCCGCCCATCAAGCGGGTGCCGGGCGCCACTTCGCCGAACATGCTCAGTTCGAGGCCACGGTTACGCTGTTCGGCCTGCACTGAATACACACCGTTGGTGCCCAACTCGCCGCTGGGCTTCTCGATCTGGAACAGCGCCACGGTGGTCATGAAGGTGCCGTGTTCGTACTTCACGCCCACTTCGTGTTGCTTGGATTCATAGGGTGCAAACGTCTCGCCGGCATTCGCCGCCGTGCCGGGGGCGATATCACCTTTGCTCAAGCCTTCGACATAGTTGTAGTAGAGCGACACATCCTCCCAGGGCTTGACCACCACCCCCACCAACGGCGTGGTGGCGTTGTCTTTGTAGCGCGAGCTGACCACGCCGGTGGCGCTGTAGTTACGCGACTCGATGTCTTGGCGGCGTACGCCCAACGTCAGTTGGATACGGTCATCCAGAATCCCCAAGGTGTCGGTCAGCGCCACGCCGGACAGTTCCGATTCGGAGATGCGCAGCACCTTCGGCGTGTTGATCGACTGTTTGGGCGTGTCCACCGGGTGGTAGATATTGGAGCGGATCTCCGTGCCGTTGGTGATGCCCCGTGAGAGTTCATCCTGGTAACGGGTCGCCATCAATGTGGTGGTATGGGTCACCGGCCCCGTGGCGAACAGCCCGCGCAAGCCCACGTCAGCGGTCGAGCGGTCGACGTTGAATTTGTAGTACCCCGGAATATTGCTGGTATCGCCGGCCTCGTTGAGGATGCGCGGCACCTGGTCGGACATGCGCTTCACATCCGACTTGCCGCCACCGGCATGGGCGAACACGGTCAGGTTGTCGTTGAGGTCGTATTCGCCGCCGAGCAAGGCCGATTGCTCCTTGGTGTCGGACCAGCCCCATTTCTGCGGCAGGCTGGTGCGGCCATTCGGCGCGGACGGCACTTCCACTCCTGGCGCAAGGGTGAAGGGCCGCGAGGCGCCCTCCCAGCTTTCCTTCTGGCTGATGTAGTCGAGGTTCAGGCGCAGGCGTTCGCCGCGATAATCCAGGGCAATGGCGCCGATACCGACGTCGCGGTTCTGGTTGTCCACGGCGGTATCGCCGCCCTGCAGGCTGCCGTTGAAGCGCACGCCAAACTGGTTTTCGTCACCGAAACGTCGGCTGATATCCAGGTGACCGCCCACTTGTGTGTCCGAAGCGTAGCTGCCGGTGAAGCGCGTCAGATCCTGGTCCAGCGGGCGCTTGGGCACGATGTTGATCACCCCGCCGACGCCGCTGTTCGGTGAAATCCCGTACATCAACGCGCCCGGCCCCTTGAGCACTTCAACGCGCTCAGCGTACTCGGTAAACGCCCGGTAGTTGGGCGCCACGCCGTACACACCGTCGTAGGCCAACTCGCCCAGGTTGCCCTCGCCGATGGCGAAGCCCCGGATGAAAAACGAATCGACAATACCGCCAGTCTGGCCGGTTGAGCGCACCGAAGGATCCCGCTCCAACGCATCGGCCACGGTCACCGTTTGCAGGTCGGCCAGGGTCTTGGCGGTGTAGCTGGTGACGCTGAACGGCGTGTCCATCACGTCCTTGTTGCCCAGCATGCCCAAACGCGCGCCACGGGCGACCTGGCCACCGGCGAGCACCTCCGGCAAGTCGGTAGGGCCGTGGTAAACAGCGTTGACGTTCGTCGCGTCAAGGGTCAGGCTTTGCGCGCTGTCGTCGGTCGAAGCCTGGGTGGCAGCCCAGGTGTTGGTGCTGGCGGCGGCAAGCATCAGGGCGGTACGGACAGCGAGGGTTAACCGGCTGGCAACGGGCATGGCATCAGGGTCCTTTCATCGTGAGAAATGAGCATTACTCCTGATGCCAGCCGACGCGGGAAAAAGTATCAGCGTCCCGCGCGTTTTTTTACCGAGACCGATTCATGCCAACCACCCGTGTCCTGATTTACCTGCTGTTCACGATCCAACTTGTGTCGATGGGTGCCATGGAAATGAGCGGCCCATTCTGGCCCTTGCACCTGCGCGAGCTGACCGACTCCGACACGCTGTTCAGCTTCGCCAGCATCGCGGTGTACGTGGGGCCGATGCTTGGCATTTTGCTGACCAGTGCGTTCTGGGGCCGTATCGGCGATCGCTACGGCCACAAGTGGATGATGATCCGTGCGCTGGTCGGGCTGACCCTGACCCAATTGGGGCTGGCACTGTTCAGCGACCTTTGGACGATCCTGGTCCTGCGCTTCCTGCAGGGCGCCTGCGCCGGGTATATCGCCCCGGCGCAGGCGTATGGGGTGAGCATCGAGGCGCCTTCGCGGCGCGCGCGTTTGTTTGCGCTACTGCAGATTTCCACCAATGTTGGCTCATTGCTGGGCGCGGTGGTGGGCGGCTTGATCCTCGACCATGCCACGTTCTTCTGGATCAACCTCAGCGCCGCCGCACTCTGCGCGGTGTGCACGCTGGTGGCGGCGGTGACCCTGCCGGATGTTGCGCCGGTCAAAAAAACCGCGTCGGCTCCCAAGAACGGTGTGTGGCAAGGGTCCGCACTGTTACCACTGCTGAGTGTGATGGGCATTCTGCTGCTCGCGCGGATGCTGCCGCAAACCTCGTTCTCGCTGTATGTGAACACCACCTTCAACGTGAGCAACGCGGTGGTCGGCCTGTGCTACGGCTTGCTGGCGCTGGGGTTCATCCTGTCGGCCACGGCCTGGTCGCGGCATTTCGAGGGGCGTACGCAAGCCGACACGCTGCGGCGCATCGGTTACGTGGTACTCGGCTGCATTGCCCTCACCGGCCTGGCCGGCGTCACCCGAGAACCTGTGGTGTTTGTGTGCGCCTACTTCATCTGGGGCGTGCTGTTGGGCGCGACCACGCCGGTGCTGACCGCGCTGATCTCCAAGACCGCCGACAGCGCCCGTCAGGGCCATGTGCTGGGGATCGCCCAGGGCACCGCGCAGTTCGCCTCGATTGCCGGCATCTGCCTCGGCGGGTTGCTCAGCCAGGTGTATGGCCTGGCGTACACCTACCTGTTCGTGTGCCTGGCGTACGCGGTGGCCTGGGTTGCGATTCTCGCGTTGCGTTACCGCAGGGTTGTCCCTTAGCATTGGGAATACTTCTCAATTGCACGGATCCGCGCCATGAGCGAAATCCTTACCGCCAATAACCAGCAGCACCTGCGCGTGATCGAGGCCCTGTACAGCGGCCATCACGGTTGGCTGTACGCCACGCTCAAGCGCAAACTCGGCAACGCCATGGATGCGGCCGACCTGGCCCAGGACACCTTCACGCGCATCCTCGCGTCCCAGGTCACGGTGATCGACCAGCCGCGGGCGTACCTGAGCTGTGTGGCCAAGGGCATCCTGGTCAACTGGTATCAGCGCAAGGCGTTGGAACGCGCTTACCTGGAGGCGCTCGCCAGCGTGCCGCCCCATGAAGTGCCTTCGCCGGAAGCGCATTTCGTGGTGCTGGAGACCCTGCACGAGATCGACGCGATGCTCGACGCCCTGCCGCCACTGGTCAAGCGCGCCTTCCTGCTGTCACAGCTCAACGGCCTCAAATACCAGGACATCGCCGAGCAACTGGGCGTGTCGCTGATCACCGTCAAACGCTACATGAAACAGGCTTTTGTGCAGTGCCTGATGCTGGTGGAATAAGTGCTCAGCCTGCGCAAGCAACCCCCGTTAGCCCCCGAAGTCCTCGAAGAAGCCGCCGAATGGCTGATGCGCCTAAGCGAAGGCGGCCTCAGCGACCACGAACGCGCCGAATGGGAGCGCTGGAAAGTCAGCAGCCCCGAACGTGATCGCGCCTGGGCCCGCGCACAGTTGCTGCAAAGCAAGTTGGGCGGCCTGCCGCCAGCCCTGGCCATGTCGGCACTGGATCGGCCGAGCCACCCGGAACGCCGTGCAGCCTTGGGCAAGCTGGCCCTGCTGCTGGCGGTGATGCCGGTCGGCTGGGGCAGTTGGAAACTGGCGCAGACCCAACAGTGGACCGCCGACTACCGCACCCGCGTGGGCGAGCGGCGCGAATGGGTCCTGGCCGACGGCTCGCGCATCACCCTCAACACCGATTCCGCCATCGACGTGCTGTTCGACAGCCAGCAGCGCCGGGTGCACTTGCGTGAAGGTGAAATACTGGTGCAGACCGCCCAGGATGCGTCCCGCCCGTTCCTGGTCAGTACCGGCCAGGGCCGCATGCAAGCCCTGGGCACGCGTTTTACCGTACGCGAATGGAACGCACGCACCCACCTGGCCGTGCTCGAAGGCGCCGTCAAAGTGATGCTGGCCGACAACCGCCAGGTCGCGCCGTTGGTGGTCAACGCCGGGCAACGCACAGACTTTTCCGCGCAGACCTTTGGCTCGCTCACCCCCACCGACCGCAATGTCGGCGCCTGGGCCCAGGGCATGCTGATGGCCGACAAGATGCGCCTGGCGGATTTCGTCGCCGAGCTGACCCGCTATCGCCGAGGCTTCGTGCGCTATGACCCGGCGATTGCCGACCTGCGCATTTCCGGCGCCTTCCCCATCAGCGACACCCAGCGCACCTTGAACATGCTGGTGCAGACCTACCCGGTGCTCGTCAGCGGCCACTTGAACGGCTATTGGGTCACCCTGTCGCCCGCCTGAGCGGGCGCGAAAAATAAAACACCGCTCGGGTGATACTTTTTCCGATCTCGACTGGCACACACAGGAACCCCCCTTTTCCTCTCGTCCACAGGGCTCCCTTTGATGCTTGTGATTCGCAGCGCGCTGCTCAGCCTGGCCCTGGCCAGCGCCGCCATGGCCGCGCAGTTGGATGCGGTCGCGGTCCGTGCCTACCAGATCGCGCCAGGCCCGCTCGGCGCCACGCTGTCGAGTTTTGCCGTGGACGCGGGCATCGCCTTGTCGTTCGTCCCGGCCCTCACCGAAGGCCTGACCAGCCCTGGGCTGTCTGGTACTTACTCAACCCAGGAAGCCGTCATCCGCCTGTTGGCCGGCAGTGGCCTGGACATGGTGTTGCGCAGCGACGGCACCTACACGCTGGTGCAGCGCCAAGTCACCCTCTCGGACACCACGGTCAGTGGCGTCGAGCAACGCGCCGACAGCCTGCCACCGGTGTATTCGGGCGGCCAGGTGGCCGTCGGTGGGCGACTGGGCATGCTCGGTAATGCGGATGTGATGGACGCACCGTTCAGCGTCAGCACCTACACCGCCTCGTTGATCAAGGACCAGCAAGCCACCACCGTCGGAGACCTACTGGAGCGCGATTCCTCGGTGCGCTCCACCGGGCAGACCGGCGGCATTGTCGACTCGTTTTTCATCCGTGGGTTTCCGGTGGGCGAAGGCAACCTCGGCGAATTGGCGTTCGACGGCGTGTACGGCGTGGCTTCCAACTACCGGGTGTTCACCGAATACGCCGAACGTATCGAAGTGGTGAAAGGCCCCGGCGCGCTGCTCTACGGCATGTCGCCCAACAGCGCGGTGGGCGGAGTGATCAACGTGGTGCCCAAGCGCTCGCTGGAGGAAGACCTGACCCGCTACACCGCCAGCTATGCCCAGGATGCGCACGTCGGTAACCGGATCGATATCAGCCGGCGCTTTGGCGAAGAGCGCCGCTTCGGTATGCGGCTCAACGGCGGCGTGCAACAAGGCGACACGGTGATCGACAAGCAATCCCGTGAAGTCGGCATCGGTGCGCTGTCCCTGGATTATCAAGGCGAGCGCCTGCGCACCAGCCTGGACCTGATTTCCCAGGAGGAAACCTTCGACGCGGCCTCCCGACCGTTCCTGATCGCCTCAGGCGTAAAGATTCCCGACGCCGCCAATGGCCGTACCAACGTCAGCCAGGACTGGGGCTGGTCGCGCACCCGGGACAAATCCGCCCTGCTCAGCGGCGAGTACGACCTCACCGACAACCTGACGGTGTTCGCCCATGCCGGTGGCGGCAAATCGGCAGTGGCGCGCCTGTCCGACCAGACCCCAAGCATTGTCAACACGGCCGGCGACACCTCGTCGATCCCCGGTTACTACCGCTTCGAAGTGCAGCGCTACACGGTGGATGCCGGTGCGCGCCTGCGCTTCGACACGGGGCCGATCAACCACAGCAGTACCCTGCAAGTCACCCGCTATCGCGATGAGCTGTCGCGGGGGATTATCTCCGGCGCGCCGGTGCTGTCGAATATCTACCACCCGGTCGAGCGCCCCAAACCCTCCATCGCCAAGCCGGACGCGCCGAAAGTCTCCGCCACCGAGTTATCCGGCGTGGCCATTGCCGACACCTTATCGATACTCGACCAACGCGTGCAGGTCACCGTAGGCTTGCGCAAACAGAACATCCAGTCCCATAACTACAACGCCGCCGGCGCGGTGACCACGGCCTACGACGCCGGCAAGACCACGCCGCTGTTCGGCGCGGTGGTCAAGCCCTGGGAGCATGTGTCGTTTTATTACAACTACCTCGAAGGCCTGAGCAAAGGCGACGTGGCACCGTCCAATGCGGCCAACGCCGGGGAAATTTTTGCGCCCTATGTTTCCAGGCAGCATGAAGTCGGGGTGAAGTTCGATTACGGCACCTTCATGTCGACGCTGGCGCTGTTCCAGATCCAGAAACCCACCGGCGAACTGGCCCAGGGGCGCTTCTCGGTACAAGGCGAACAACGCAATCGCGGCCTGGAGCTGAGCCTGTTTGGCGAAGTCGCCCCAGGCACGCGCCTGCTCGGCGGCGTGACCCTGCTGGATGCACAGCTCACCAAAACCAGCATCGCCGCCAATCAGGGCAACACCCCGGTGGGCGTGCCCGAAGTGCAAGCCAACCTCTGGGCCGAATGGGACACCCCGTGGGTCGAAGGGCTGACGTTGACCAGCGGCGCGATCTATACCGCCAGCCAGTACGTCAACCAGGCCAACACCCAACAGCTGGACGCCTGGACTCGCTTCGATGTCGGCGCGCGCTACAGCACGCGCATCGCCGAGCGGCCGACCACCTTCCGCGCCACCGTGCAGAACCTGTTCGACCGCGAATATTGGTCCGGCGTGGCCTCCTACGGCGCGTTTTCCCAGGGTTCGCCACGCACCCTCCTCCTGTCGGCCACGGTCGACTTCTGATACCTGCAAGGGCTCACATGATGCGTTCGATTGTTCGATGCGGCCACGTTTTGGCGGCGCTGTTGTTCACCGGGTTGCTGGGCATGCCTGCGCTGGCGGCGCCCACCACCGTCACTGATTTGCTGGGGCGCCAGGTCAAGGTCAACCTGCCGGTGCAGCGGGTGATTCTGGGTGAAGGGCGCCAGCTGTACCTGGTGGCGGCGCTGGATACGCAAAACCCCATCGAGCGCATCGTCGGCTGGCGCAAGGACCTGATCCAGTCCGACCCGGACACCTACAACGCCTACCTGCGTCAATTCCCCGAGATCGCCCACATCCCCACCTTCGGCGGTTTTGAAGACGGCACCTTCGACATCGAACAAGCGATTTCCCAGCGGCCCGACGTGATCATCCTCAATATCGAGGCGCAGCACGCCACCGAGGACGCGCGCTACATCGAGAAGCTCGACGCCCTGGGTATTCCGGTGGTGTATGTGGACTTTCGCAACCAGCCCATGACTAACACCGAACCGACCATGCGCCTGTTCGGCCAGTTGTTCGGCAAGGAAGACCGGGCCGAGGCGTTTATCGCGTTCCGCAACCAGCAGATCCGCCGCGTGACCGAGGTGATTGCCGCGCAGCAACCCAAGCGCCCCGCCGTGTTCATCGAGCGCATCGGCGGCTACACCGACGATTGTTGCCTGAGTTTCGGCGATGAAAACTTCGGACTCTTTGTCGAGATGGCCGGCGGCAACAACGTCGCCAAAGGCATCATCCCCAGCACCTTTGGCCAACTGAATCCCGAGCAAGTGATCGTGGCCAACCCGGACCAGGTGGTCGTCACCAGCGCCAACTGGGAAGCTTTCGCGCCGGGTGGCCATTGGATCGGCGTCGGCCCTGGCGCAGACATGGACCAAGCCCGGCACAAGCTGGCGTGGTACACCCAACGCCCGGCCTACGCCGGGATCAAGGCCCAGCAGACCCAGGCCTTCCACGCGATCTGGCATCAGTTCTACAACAGCCCGTATCAGTTCGTGGCGATCCAGCAATTGGCCAAATGGTTTCACCCAACGCTGTTTGCGGACCTCGACCCGCAAGCCGCGTTTCGCGAGTTGCATGAACGATTCCTGCCGGTGCCCTACGCGCCCGGCTACTTCGTGAGCCTCAAGCCATGACCGCCTACCGTCAACTGGTGCTGCGCAAACGCCTGATTTTGGCCATCCTGACCCTGCTGTTGCTGTGCAGTGTGTTGCTGGATTTGGCCCTGGGCCCGGCGCGCTACAGCCTCAGTGAAGTGCTCGGCGCGCTGCTGTCGCCAGACAGCGCAGCGCCCCAGGTACGCGTGGTGATGTGGGATATCCGCCTGCCGGTCGCGCTGATGGCGGTGGCGGTCGGCGCGGCGTTATCCCTGGCCGGAGCGCAGATGCAGACGATCCTCAACAACCCGTTGGCCAGCCCGTTCACCCTCGGGCTTTCCGCCGCCGCCAGCTTTGGCGCGGCCATGGGGCTGGCCTTCGGCGTGGCACTGTTTCCGTTGGCGGCGCAGTACATGGTGCCGGTCAACGCGTTCATCATGGCGATGCTGTGCGCACTGCTGATCCACTTCCTGAGCCTGCGCCGTGGTGTCACCGCCGAAACCATCGTACTGCTCGGCATTGCCTTGGTCTTCACCTTCAACGCGCTGTTGGCGCTGGTGCAGTTTTTCGCCACCGAGCAAGCCGTGGCGGCCGTGGTGTTCTGGACCATGGGCAGCCTGACCAAGGCCACCTGGCCCAAGCTGGGCGTGATCTGCCTGGTGATCCTGATCACCCTGCCGATCTTCGCCAAACGTGCCTGGGCCCTGACCGCCCTGCGCCTGGGCGACGACAAGGCCGCCAGCTTCGGCATCAACGTGCGCAGCCTGCGTTTCCAGACGCTGATCATGGTCAGCCTGCTCGCCTCGTTCCCGGTGGCCTTTGTCGGCACCATCGGCTTTATCGGCTTGGTCGGCCCGCACATCGCCCGCATGCTGATTGGCGAAGACCAACGCTTCTTCCTGCCCGCCTCGCTGCTCACCGGCGCGTTGATTCTGTCGGCCAGTTCGGTGGTCAGCAAAACCCTGATCCCCGGTGCGATTTTCCCGATTGGCGTGGTCACCTCACTGATCGGCGTGCCGTTCTTTATCTCCCTGATCCTGAGCGGGAAGAAAAACCCATGGTAAGCATTCAGTTGCAGGACCTCGGCGCCACCTACGGGCAATGCAGCATCATCCGCGGCGTGACCACCGCCCGTTTTGTCGGCGGCCAAGTGGTGGCGGTGGTCGGGCCCAACGCGGCCGGCAAATCCACCTTATTCAAGCGCATGGCCGGGCTGATCGACGGGCCTGGACAAGTGATCCTGCAGGACTCGGCAAAAGGCCTCCAAGGCATCAGCTACATGCCCCAAGGCCTGAACGCCAGCGCCCGCTTGACGGTGTATGAATCCGTCTTGCTGGCACGCAAGCAGCTAGCACCCGGCTGGACGGTGCATGATGACGAGCTGAAGTTGGTCGATGAAATCCTCACCGCCCTCGGCATCACCGAGCTGTCCTTTCGCAACCTCGGTGAACTCAGCGGCGGCCAGCAGCAGTTGGTGTCCATCGCCCAGACCTTGGTGCGCGAACCCGACGTGTTGCTGATGGACGAACCCACCAGCGCCCTCGACATGCATCGCCAGGTGCAGGTGCTGAACTTCATGCAGGCCCTGGCGCGCAAACGGGAGGTGATTGTGTTCATCGCCCTGCACGACCTGAACCAGGCGCTGCGTTTTGCCGACCAGGTGCTGGTGATCGCCGACGGCACCGCCCAGGGCAGCGGGCCGAGCCATGAGGTGATCAATGAGGCAATGCTGCGCGAGGTGTACAAGGTCGAGGCGCGGATCGAGCGGTGCAGTCGGGGGCAGCCGCATATTTTGATCGACGATATTGTGTAAGGCTTGAGTCCGTAGGGTGGCGTTTTGTCATGGTTTGTAAAGGGCCAGCAAGGCGCATCGCTTTTAATTGCAGGACGTTTCCTAGACAATCGCTGCCGCCTTGTGCCTGCTGGAATCGATGGCTAGTCTGCAGCCGTCACTGCCTATTCAGTGATCGGGTTTAGTCGCCCGGAATGGCACAAGGCGCACGGTCACATGTAGTTTTATGGTGGCTGTGCGCAGGGCACCCTCGGGTGCGCCGGATTTCCTTGTGGCCGGTCGACTAACCTGCGTACAGCCGCCACCCATCGTTTAGTCGCGACAGGTGTTGGCTCCTATTTACACGAGGAACTACACCATGAATAAAGTCCTACCCGATCCACCCATCGACCCCGCAAAAGACCGCGCCGCGTTCAACCGCGCCATCGACCATTACCTGCCTACCCAAGGTTTCCACTCGGTCAACGAAGACCTCAGCTTCGAAGACGCCCTGCTCTACACCGCCAGCTTGCTCGACAGCGCGTCGGCCACCGCACTCGATTGTGGTGAGCAATTGGCAAGCCCTGAGCGGGCGAAGATCCTGGCGGTGTGGCATTTGCTGGAAATCGCCAAGACCACGGTGGACCGCTCTATTGAATGCCTGAAACACAACTAAAACAGATGGGAGCGGGCCAGCCCTAATGCCAGTCAGTTAAAGGCGAACACTTTACCTGGGCGAGGGAGCTTGCTCCCGTTGGGTCGCGAAGCGGCCCCAAAAATGGGACTGCTGCGCAGTCCAACGGGAGCAAGCGCCGCCTGATGCAAAACCGCCGTATAGCCTTGTCTACAGCGCTTTCACCCGATCCTGTTGAATCCTTGCCCGATCCTCCGATTTGTCGACCACCGGGTATCTGCGCCCTTGCACTCTGGTCTAGAGTTCGACAATAAGCGGCCACTGCGTTCATCACTAAAAAGGCCGCACCTACCGTTGATCAGCAGGTGAGCCATGGAATTACGAATCAACCAAAAGGCCTATCAGGTCGATGCCGACGCAGACACGCCCTTGTTGTGGGTGATCCGCGATGACCTGGGCCTGACCGGCACCAAGTACGGCTGTGGCCTGGCCCAGTGCGGCGCCTGTTCGGTGCTGGTGGACGGCAATGTGGTGCGCTCGTGTGTCACGCCGGTGGCCGCCTTGGTCGGGCGTGAGATCACCACCATCGAGGCGATTGAAAACGACGAAGTGGGCAAGCGCGTGGTCGCGACCTGGGTCGAGCATCAGGTGGCGCAATGCGGGTATTGCCAGTCCGGGCAGGTGATGGCGGCCACTGCGCTGCTCAAGCACACCCCCGCGCCGAGCAAGGCGCAGATCGACGCGGCGATGATCAACCTGTGCCGCTGCGGCACCTATAACGCCATCCATGCGGCGGTCGACGCCCTGGCCAAGCAGGAGGGCGCTTGATGAGTATCCTCGACGAACTGCTGGATACACCGGTCAACCTGTCGCGTCGCCGTTTTCTGGCGAGTACGGCGGTGGGCGCACTGGTGATTGGTTTTGGCCTGCCCCTGGGCTCGGGCCGGGTGCAAGCCGCCACCACCGTTGAACGTGGCACCCAGGTGCCGGCGTTCCTGGAGATTCGCCCGGACGGTACGGTGCGCCTGCTCAGCCCGTTCATGGAAGGCGGACAAGGCACCCACACCGCCATGGCGCAGATCGTCGGCGAAGAACTGGATGCCGACCCCGCCACCTTTATCGTCGAATCCGCCCCGCCCGGCGAAGCCTATGTGGTGATGGAAAACGGTCTGCGCATCACCGGCGGCAGCATGTCGGTGCGCATGAGCTACCCAACCATGCGCCGCCTTGGTGCCCTGGCCCGCGTGATGTTGCTGCAAGCTGGCGCTAAACAATTGGGCGTGCCGGTTAGCGAACTGACCACCCAGCCCGGCCGCGTGGTGCATGCGGCGTCCGGTCGTTCGCTGGGTTATGGCGAGCTGGCCAGTAGCGCCCTCGACATGCCCGTGCCCGATCCATCCAGTATCACCCTGCGCGACCCAAGCCAATTCCGCTGGATCGGTAAACCGGTCAAGCGCCTGGACGCCTATGACAAATCCACCGGCAAGGCGCTCTACAGCATCGACCTGAAAGTCGACGACATGCTTCACGCCGCCGTCCAGCACGCGCCACGCCTGGGCATGACCGTCGGCAGCCTGCGCAACCAGGCCCAAGTCGAAGGCATGAAAGGCGTGCATTCGGTGCACGTGCTGCCCGGCGCCGTGGCGGTGGTGGCTGAACGTTGGTGGCACGCCAAGCGTGCGGTAGAAGCCATCCAGGTCGACTGGCAGGAAGCCGCCGCCGACTCGGCACTGCGCGTCATGCCGGCGGACTTCTCCAGCGACAAGCACTTCGAGTTCCTCGCTGCCCAGCAAGGCCCGGCCCGCGACGACGAGAACGAAGGTGACATCGCCGCCGCGCTGAAAGGCGGCAAGACCCAGCTCGAGGCGACGTATCACAACCAATATCTCAACCACGGCCAATTGGAGCCGCCGTCAGCCCTGGCGCGCTTCAACCCGGATGGCACCTTGGACATCTGGCTGCCCAACCAGGCGCCGGACATGTTCCGCGCCGACATCGCCAAGCGCACCGGCCTCGACGCTGCGCAAATCAACCTGCACTCGCCGTTGCTCGGTGGCTTCTTCGGCCGACACTTCCTGTATGACTCGGCCAACCCCTACCCGCAGGCCATTGCATTGGCCAAGGCGGTGGGCCGTCCGGTCAAGCTGATCTGGAGTCGCGAAGAAGAGTTCTTGCGCGATGTGCTGCGCCCCGTAGCGGTGGTCAAGTTCCGCGCCGCGCTGGATGACAAAGGCCTGCCGGTCGCCATCGAAGCCGTCAGTGCGACCGAAGGCCCGACCGAAGCCCTCGCCGGCAAACAGGGCGATAAAATCGACCCCACGGCGGTTGAAGGGTTGTCGGGCAAGTCCTACGCGATCCCCAACAAACGCATCGCGCAGATCTACGTCAAGGGCGCGCCCATGCTCGGTTACTGGCGCTCGGTGGGCAATTCGCTCAACGACTTTTTCTACGAGTCGTTCCTCGACGAACTGGCGGACAAGGGCGGGCAGGATCCCTATGAGCTTCGCCTGCACCTGCTGCGCGACAACCCACGGCTGACCACGTTGCTGAAAGCGGCGGGTGAACTGTCCGGTGGCTGGAAGCGCGGACCCTTCACGGCCGAGGACGGCACTCGACGCGCACGCGGCGTAGCCATGGCCTCGCCATTCGGTTCCCACACGGCAGCGATCGCTGAGGTGTCCATCGAGAACGGCAAGGTCAGGGTGCACGATATCTGGCAGGCCATCGACCCGGGCAGCATCGTCAACCCGGCGATTGTCGAGGCCCAGGTCAACGGTGCGGTGGCGTTGGGCTTGTCACAGACCTTGCTGGAGGAAGCGGTGTACGTGGACGGCAAGCCCCGGGCGCGCAACTACGACTTGTACCCGATCCTGGCGCCCGCGCAGATGGCACGGGTGCATGTACGGATAGTCGAGAGTGGCGAAAAAATGGGCGGTATCGGCGAGCCGCCGTTGCCTGCCGTGGCTCCGGCCGTGGCCAATGCGGTGGCGCAGTTGACCGGCCAGCGCGTGCGCAGCCTGCCTTTGAGCCGACACACTTTCAGCTGACCTTCAGGAAACGCCCATGAACAACCGTCGATTCGCAAGAACCGCAGGCTGGCTGGCGCTGCCCTGCCTGGTCGCCGCAGGCCTGTTGGCCTGGTACGTCACCCGGGAACCGGCTACGCCGTTCGAACAGCAACAGGCGAAAGCCACCTTCGATCCCGCCCTGGTCAGCCGTGGCGAATATGTCGCGCGCCTCAGCGATTGCGTGGCCTGCCACAGCCTGGCGGGCAAGGCGCCGTTTGCCGGTGGCCTGGAAATGGCCACGCCGTTGGGGGCGATCCACGCCACCAACATCACACCGGACAAGCAAACCGGCATCGGCACTTACAGCCTGGCCGATTTTGACCGTGCAGTGCGCCATGGCGTAGCACCCGGCGGTCGTCGGCTGTACCCGGCCATGCCCTACCCGTCCTACGTGAAACTCAGCGATGACGACATCAAAGCGCTGTACGCGTTTTTCATGCAGGGCATACAACCGGCCAACCAACCGAATATCCCCAGCGATATTCCCTGGCCACTGAATATGCGCTGGCCCATCGCCCTGTGGAACGGCGTGTTCGCGCCCACGGCGACTTACGCGGCCAAGCCCAACCAGGACGCGCTGTGGAACCGTGGTGCGTACATCGTCCAAGGCCCCGGCCACTGCGGCAGTTGCCACACGCCGCGTGGCCTGGCCTTTAACGAAAAAGCCCTGGATGAATCCGGCGCGCCGTTCCTCGCCGGCGCCTTGCTCGACGGCTGGTATGCGCCGAGCCTGCGCCAGGACCCCAACACCGGCTTGGGCCGCTGGACCGAGCCGCAGATCGTGCAGTTCCTCAAGACCGGGCGCAACGCCCATGCGGTGGTCTATGGCTCGATGACCGAGGCTTTCAACAACTCCACGCAGTTCATGCAGGACGACGACCTGGCGGCCATCGCCCGCTACCTCAAGTCATTGCCTGGAGACCCGCAGCGCGACGGCGCACCCTGGCAGTATCAGGCGGTGGCGGCGGTACAAGACGCCCCCGGCGCCCACACCTACGCCACCCGCTGCGCCTCTTGCCATGGTCTCGACGGCAAGGGCCAGCCCGAGTGGATGCCGCCCCTGGCCGGCGCCACGTCGGCACTGGCGAAGGAAAGCGCCTCAGCGATCAACATCACCCTCAACGGCTCGCAACGCGTGGTCGCGGCCGGCGTGCCGGATGCCTACCGCATGCCGGCGTTTCGTGAGCAATTGTCCGACGCGCAAATCGCCGAGGTACTCAGCTACGTGCGCGGCACCTGGGGCAACAACGGTGGCGCGGTGGATGCCAAAGCGGTGGGCAAGTTGCGCGGGCATACCGACCCGGCGAGCAGCAGCCCGATTATCCTGCACATGCGCTGAGGTCAGGGCTTCAGGTTTTTCACGCTGGCAAACGTTGCCTCGCCCCGCGCCTGCTCCAACACGTTCATGGGCGCGGGCGTAGGCAACGCATGCATCACCGGCTTGAGCACGATGGAGCGCTCGCTGTCGGTGACGGAGCGCTCGTCGCTGGGCGGCACGCCGAAGTATTCACGGTAGCACTTGGAGAAATGCGGCGTGGACACAAAGCCGCAAAGCACAGCCAGCTCCACGATGGAAATGGGCGTCTGTTTGAGCAACTGCCGCGCCCGGATAAGCCGCAGCCGCAGGTAGTAGCGTGACGGCGAACAGTGCAGGTATTTCTGGAACATGCGCTCAAGCTGACGGCGGGACAGCGCGACATAGGCCGCCAGCTCATCCAGGTTGATCGGTTCCTCCAGGTTGGCCTCCATCAACGCGACGATTTCCTGCAGCTTGGGCTGCTGGGTGCCGAGCATGTGCTTGAGCGGCACGCGCTGATGGTCCTGCTCGTTGCGGATGCGCTCGTACACAAACATGTCGGAGATGGCCGCCGACAGCTCATGCCCGTGATCACGGCCGATCAGGTGCAGCATCATGTCCAGGGGCGCCGTGCCACCCGAGCTGGTAAGACGATCGCGATCGAGGGTAAACAGGCTGGAACTGACCGTCACCCGTGGAAACGCCTCCTGCATGGCCGCCAACCATTCCCAATGCACGCTGCATTCATAGCCATCCAGCAAACCCGCCCGCGCCAACACAAAGCTACCGGTACAGATACCGCCCAGTCGCTTGGCGTAACGCGCCTGGCTGCGCAACCACTTGACCAGCTCACCCGTCACGGTGCCCTGGATGCCGATGCCGCCGCAGACAATCACAATGTCGGCGGACGGCACGCTGAGAATCGACCCGTCCGGCGTGATGGGCACGCCGTCACTGGCCCACACGGGGTTACCGTCCGGGCTCGCGGTGTGCCACTTGTAGAGTTCCTGGCCCGAGAGCTGGTTGGCCATGCGCAAGGGCTCGACCGCTGAGGCCAGTGACATCAAGGTGAACTGGTCCAGCAGCAGGAACACGATGCTGCTTACGGGGCGGCCACTCATGGCGGCGAGGCAGCAGCCACGGTTTTTTGCGTGCGTTCGGGCTGCCGCGCGGTGAGCAAGCCGACCAGGGAAATCATCAGGGCCAGGCCGATGGTGGATGACACCTCAAAACGGTGTTCCGGCGTGACCAGCATTACCGTCAATGCAGCACAGATGAACGCGATGACCAGCCAGGTCAGCCAGGGAAACAGCCACATCTGGAAGGTCAGCGTGACGTTGCGCTGTCGCAGGATCTTGCGCATGCGCAACTGCGACACCGCAATCACCAAATACACCAGCAAAGCGATGGCGCCCGAACTGGCCAGCAGGAACTGGAACAGCCCGGCCGGCGCGAAGTAACTGAACAGGGTCACACCCGCGCCCAGGATGGTGCTGGCAATCACCGCGGCCCTCGGCACGCTGGCCGCCGAGGTCTTTTTCATCAACTTAGGGGCATCCCCACGCTTGCCCAGGGAAAACAGCATGCGCGAGGCAATGTAGATGGAGGAATTCATGCAACTGGCCACGGCGATCAACACCACAACATCAACCAGCAGCTTTGCGTGGGGAATGTTCATCAGTTCCAGGGCGCGCTGATAAGAGCCTACCGAAGCCAGCAACGGGTCATTCCACGGCACCACGGAAATCACCACGAAGATCGACAACAGATAGAACACACCAATGCGCCACATTACCGAGCGTGTGGCGCGGGCGATGTTCTGCGCCGGGTTGCTGGACTCGGCCGCCGCGATGGTGACCGCCTCAGTGCCGATAAAACTGAACATGATGGTGATAAAGGCGCCCACCACCGCCGACAGCCCGTTGGGCGCGAAACCGCCGTGTTCCTCCATCAACCGGTTCAACCCGCTCACCTCGCGCTCGGGCACCCAGCCCATCAGCACCGCGAAGCCCACGCCGATAAAACCGATGATCGCGATGACCTTGGCCATGGCGAACCAGAACTCGAACTCGCCGTACTTGGACACGCTGAACAGATTGGTGACCACCAACAAAAAGATCGACAACAAGGCAAACAGCCAAGCGTCGATCTGTGGGAACCATTGGTTGAGGATATGCCCGGCGGCCAGGGCCTCGATGGGGATCACCAGCACCCAGAACCACCAGTACAACCAACCGATGGTAAACCCGGCCCAGCGACCGATGGCCTGGTCGGCGTAGGTCGAAAAAGACCCGGTATCGGGATTGGCCACCGCCATCTCCCCGAGCATGCGCATCACCAGCACCACCAGCGTGCCGGAGAACAGATAAGCCAGCAGCACCGCCGGCCCCGCCGCCGCAATCGCATGCCCGGAACCGACAAACAACCCCGCCCCGATAATGCCCGCAATGGAAAGCATGGTCACATGACGCGGCTTGAAGCCTTGCGCCAACTGGCCGTTGGAATCGTTGGAATTGAGGCTATTCATTGTTTTTGTTGTTCTCGGTGATCGACGTCAAGGTGTACTGACTGAAGAGTCAGGCGATCATCATTTCTTAATGATGGGTCACCTTACGCGGCCTGAGTTCATCAAAAATAGCCTGGGAGCGGCAGGGATTGGCCTGATATCGACACGGGATCGCATCTGTCAGGTGAATCAGAATCCGACTACTTAACAAAGCACCGGTCGCCCACGGACATACCTAGGTAGCCTCAGCACAATCAAACCCTCATTGATAAGCAGGGATAAGGCGTATACAGACTGGAATGCGCGGAAGTAAACCAGCCTCCTGACTGTCACTTTCTTCAATCGCTTTTATATACATATAAAGTATGCATAATGAGAACATTCAGGATTCAATATGACGAGACGAAAAACACCGCAAATCAGCAGAAGCACAATGGCATTAGCCTTGCCGAGGCGGAACCGGTGTTCTACGACGAGGCAGCTCTGACAATCCAAGATTGTCGTCATGATGAAGAACGCTGGGTGATCGTTGGCTCGGACGCGAAGGGACGAGTGTTAGTCGTGGCTTACACCTACCGCGATCCAAATTTTGTGAGAATCATCAGTGCGCGACTCGCATCGAAAAATGAAAGGCGCCAGTACCTAGAGGCTTGAGACATGAAAGACGAATACGACTTCAGCTCCGGTAAACGCGGTGCAGTCGCCAGTAACAAGGGCAAGACCCGCATCACTATCATGCTGGACGACTCGGTGATCGAGGCGGCACGTGCACGCGCGGAAAATGCGGGTACAGGCTATCAGACTGTGATCAACAACCTGCTACGTCAGGCGCTGCTTTCCCAAGAAACACATAACCTGGCACCTCCGTCGGTGAAAAAAACCAAAACCCTGAACGTTATCAAAGATGGCATCAGCGTCTGCGAGGTCGAAGCGCTGGAACAACAGCTGATCGCACTCGCTGGCGAGCTGAATCGAATACTGGGTTCGCCCAGACTCACCAGATCAAAGGCTAAACCCACTTTATGAAGGTATCCCTTTGTCTACACCCCCGCTAAACATGAACCCCCAGGCTACACCCGACGATGCGCGCACCAGTGCCGCAAGGACAGATCGAAAACCTTGACGATCATGACTCTGAGCGGGTGTACGTGAAATTCGACAACCCGCCCACCCTCTAACCTGTACGTCACTCGCGGCTGAACGCCTCAACCTCCAGGATCAACCCTCGCGCGGCCATCATTACCAGGTCGCGTCCCTTGTCGGGGCTGGCCTGTGCGGGATCGGACCCCATCCGCCCGTCCACATGGCGCGCGCGGAAATCGAAGGCTTCGCGGATCGGGCCCCAGGGCGCGATTTGAGGCGAGTACTCCGCGGTTTTTATCGCCTGCGGATAGGCCCACTGGGTCACCGCTATCTCGGACGGTGTGGCATGAATGCCGTGCCCGGTGGGGAACTGTTCCTTGGCCAGTTCGCCGACACCGTCAAGGTCCCACCAATTACATAACTTCAGTGCAAACCCCGCCGGGCGCCGGGCAAAACTTGCCTGCGCGTACAACTCGGAGAACGCCGCTTCAATCGAGGCGACGTTGCCGCCATGGCCATTGAGGAACAGGATCTTTTCAAAGCCGTGGGCGGCCAGCGAGTGCACCCAGTCGCCGATGGCGGCAATGAAGGTCGAGGGCCGCAGCGAGATGGTGCCGGGAAAGCCGATGTGGTGCTGAGCCATGCCGATGTTGAAGGTCGGCGCGATCAGGATATCGGCGCTTTTTTGCGCCTCGCACGCAATGATCTCGGGGCACATCCAATCGGTGCCCAGCAAACCGGTGGGACCGTGCTGCTCGTTGGAGCCGATCGGAATCACGATGGTGCGGCTGCGCTCAAGGAATTGGCCGATTTCGGCCCAGGTCGACAGGTATAACAGCATGATGGGTTCCTCGTAGGTTTCAATGATTGCGCACGTATTCGCCTGCCACGCCGGTACGTGTTCGCGGTTTGGTCGCGATGATCACGAAGGCTGCGCACAGGAACACGCAGCCCACCGCGACGAGCCCCGTGTCGAGGCTGCCGGTGGCGGTTTTGGCCCAGCCGATCATGGCCGGGCCCCAGAAACCACCGGACAGGCCGATGGTGTTGATCAAGGCGATGCCGCCGGCGGCCGCGTCGCCCTTGATGTGCTCGGAGGGCATCGCCCATAACACGGTGTAGGCCATGAACATCATGCTGATCGACAGGCTCAGCAGGGCCATCGACACCAACAGATTGCCGCCCGCCAAGGGATAGAGGATCAGCAAGACGGCGCCGGTGGCAGCAGGGATTGCGCAGTGCAGGCGTCGCTCGCCGAGGCGGTCCGAACGCCGCCCGATCCAGTACATGCCCAGCGCCGCGCCGACATAAGGCAACGCGGCGTACCAGCCCAACTGCTGGGTGTCGTTGACGCCCAGCGCCTTGATGACGGCCGGCAACCAGAAGCTCATGGCGTAGATCGAGAAGATGATGCAGAAGTAGGCCGACGCCAGGACGTAAACCTTGGGGTCGCGCAACACGGTACGAAACGAATGATTGCGCGCGCTCGCAGTGCCCAGCTCGGTTTCGAGCAATTGCTTTTCGGCGGCATTCAGCCACGGCGCATCGGCGGGCCGATCACACAGCACGCAGTACATGAGCACGCCGAGAAACACACAGGGCAGCCCCTCGATCAGGAACATCCATTGCCAGCCGGCCAGGCCGCCGACGCCGGCAAACGTGGTAATCAGCCACGCGGAGATGGGGCCACCGAGAATGCCGCCCATGGGCCCGGCGATAAACACGATGGCAATTGCCCGCGCCATGCGATTGGGGCCGTACCAGCGGGACAGGTAATAGATCATGCCCGGCGCAAAACCGGCCTCGAATACACCCAGCAAAAAACGCATCGCATAAAACGTCGGCACATCACGCACAAACAGCATGCAGGCGGAGGTGATGCCCCACAGCACCAGGATGCGGCTGAACGTTTTGCGCGCGCCGATGCGCGGCAGCATCAGGGTGCTGGGCAGTTCGAATAGCACATAGCCGATGAAGAAAATCCCGGCACCGGCACCGTAGGCGGCATCCGACAGCCCCAGGTCGTTTTGCATCTGCAGCTTGGCGAAGCCGACATTGATGCGGTCCAGGTAAGCGAAGACGTAGCCGATGAACAACAACGGCAACAGCCGCCAATTGAGCTTGTGGTAGAGGGCAGCAAGGGCCTTGTCGGTTGCGGGTGTCGGAGCGGTTGGCATACGGGTCTCCCGTTATTCTTGTGGGTGTTGCGGGCTTGCCAATCCATGGTGCGCCGGCCCATCATCACCAGCAAGAGCAACTAAGTTCGCGCAGTGTTGCCCTATAGGCAACGCAACTTTGACGGCGGTGACCCTTATGCGAGAGATCAATCAACAACGCCTGCGCTACTTTCATGAAGTGCTGACGCACGGTTCCATCCGCGGCGCGGCGGACAGCATCAACACCTCGCCCTCGGTGATTACCCGCCAGATCAAACTGCTGGAAGAAGAACTCGGCGCAAAACTATTCGAACGCCAGGCCCGTGGCGTGCAACCGACCGAAGCGGCGGCGCATTTGCTGGAATTCTGGCGCGGCTATCGTTCGCACCAGGAAAAACTCGAAGACCAGTTGCAGGCGATCAAGGGCTTGCAGCAAGGCCATGTGCGTGTGGTGATCAGTGAAGGCTATGTCGATGTGCTGGTGGATAACGTGCTCGCACCCTTCTGCAAGCAGTACCCCAAGCTGGACGTCACGCTGGATATCCTGCCGGTGGTGGATGTGCTCCACGAAGTCGCCGAAAACCGTGCGCACATCGGCTTGGCCTACAACCCGCCGGCCCATCCGCACATCGACTTTCGCGCCGCATCGTTGCAGCCGGTGATGTTGCTGGTGCGCCCTGACCACCCGTTGGCTGCGCGCGGCGGCATGGCGAGCGTGCAGGACGTGCTCGAATGCCCATTGGTATTGACGCCGACCACCTTTGGCATAGGGCATGCCATCACCCTGCTCGAGTTCGCCGAGAAGATCCAGGTGCGCCCCACCCTGGTCAGCAACTCACTGGCAGCCCTCAAGCGTCTGGTTGCCAGTGGCGACTTTGCCTCGCTGGCCGGGGAGTTCGCGGCCTTGCGGGAAATTGAAAATGGCGAGTTGGCGTCGGTGCTGATTGATCACCCCCTATTGCTGGGGGTGGAAGCCAAATTGCTGGTGAAGGCCGCCCGCCCCTTGGCGGCCCCCGCCCAGGAGCTGTTGGACTGGATGCTGGCGCGGTTGCCGATGTTCAGGCCGCAGGCGTAAGCAGGCTTACCGCGTGCTGGAAACCAGGGCCGGATTGAACATCCCCTCAAAACGCGCCTTGTTCGCCGCGTAATACGCCGCCACCGCCTTGTCCGCCGAGCTCTCGCGCGCCTGCATCATCAACGCTTCGAGGTCGGCCTGGGGGATGGAGAAATGCGCAAAGAAGTACGCCACCTCCGGATGCTCCTGGCTGAAGCCTTTGCGGGCCATGGCGTGGATCTGTTCGGCGCCGCCAAAAATCTGCTTGGGATCATCCAGGTAACGCAGCGACCATTTGGAAAACATCCAATGTGGGCTCCAGGCGTTGACCAATGACCACTTGTCGCGCTTGAGGTTGCGGTCCAGCTCGTTGAGCATGCCGCTCTCCGATGACCCCACCAGTTTGTAGCCCGCCAGCCTGTAGTCCTCGATCGCCTTGACGGTGAGCTTGTACTGGCCGTTGCCGACTTCGGAGGTAAAGATCTTGCCGTCGAACTTTTCGCGGATCCCGGGTTTGTTCAGGTCTTCCACGCTGGCGACGTCTGCCACCGGCACCGAGGTGGGCACGGCCATGCCGATTCGCCCTTCATACAGCACGCCAAGGTCTTCGAGGCGGTCTTTGTACTTGTCGTAGAACGCCTTGTGGGTGCTGGGCAGCCAGACCATCGGGATCAGGTCGATGTTGCCGTTGGCCAGCGCCTGGAACTGGATGCCGATGTCGGCCATCACCAACTTGACCGGTTGCTTGAGATGCTCCTGCAAGGCCGTACTGGCGAGCTTGACGGTGATTTCCGTATCGGACCAGTTCACCCAACCAATGCGTACCGGGGGTTTTTCCTCGGCGTGGGTCACCGCCGCAGTGGCGCCCAGCGCAAGGCCGAGCAGGTAGGCACAGGCTTTTTTCCGATAGTGCACATGAGCATTCATCAGACGTCCTCCTAAGGGGTGAGGCCGATCTTAGCGGCGACTTCCGGGCACTGCAATAAAAAATGTACAGGCATGTCGACCATTATTGACACCTATGTACATTTATCCTAATTTCAGATCGCCGAGCCTGATGATGCCCACTACGGAGCACAGAATAATGTCCAGCGATCCCCTGCTGCAGCCTTACAAAATCAAGCACCTGACCCTGCGCAATCGGATCATGACCACGGCCCACGAACCGGCCTACCCGGTGGACGGCATGCCGCAGGCGTTGTACCGCGCCTACCACGTCGAACGCGCCAAGGCCGGCGTGGCCTTGACCATGACCGCAGGCTCCGCCGCCGTGTCGCGGGACAGCCCGCCAGTGTTCAACAACGTGCTGGCGTACAAAGATGAAGTGGTCGGCTGGTTGAAGGACCTCACCGATGAGTGCCACGAACACGGCGCGGCAGTGATGATCCAACTGACGCACCTGGGCCGGCGCACACGCTGGGACAAGGCTGATTGGCTGCCGGTGGTCTCGCCGTCGCACCGTCGCGAGGCGTCACACCGCTCCTTCCCGAAGAAGATGGAAGACTGGGACATCGAGCGGATCATCAAGGACTACGTCGATGCCGCCGAGCGCATGCAGGCCGCCGGCTTGGATGGCCTGGAGCTGCAAGCCTACGGCCATTTGATGGACCAGTTCTGGTCACCGCTGACCAACGAACTGGATGGCCCTTACGGCGGTTCCCTGGAAAACCGCATGCGCTTTACCTTCGACGTCCTGCGCGGCATTCGCCAGCGCGTCGGTGAGGACTTTCTGCTGGGCGTGCGCTACACCGGCGACGAAGCGCTGCCGGGCGGATTCAACGCCAGTGAGGGCCTGCAGGTTTCGCATATGCTCAAGGACAGCGGGCTGGTGGATTTCCTCAACGTGGTACGTGGGCATATCGATACCGACGCGGGGCTGACTGACGTGATTCCGATCCAGGGCATGCGCAACTCGCCGCACCTGGATTTTGCCGGCGAGATCCGCGCGTCCACCGGCTTCCCCACCTTCCACGCGGCGAAAATCCCGGACGTGGCCACCGCGCGCTACGCCATTGCGTCGGGCAAGGTGGACATGGTCGGCATGACCCGCGCCCATATGACCGACCCGCACATCGTGCGCAAGATCATCGAGCGGCGTGAAGACGACATCCGCCCCTGCGTCGGCGCCAACTACTGCCTGGACCGCATCTACCAGGGCGGCGCCGCCTACTGCATCCACAACGCGGCGACCGGCCGTGAAACCAGCATGCCCCATGAGATTCCCAAGGCTGCGGTGAAGCGCAAAGTACTGATCATCGGCACGGGCCCGGCCGGGTTGGAAGCGGCACGCGTTGCCGGCGAGCGCGGGCATGATGTGACCGTACTGGAAGCGGCGGACCAGCCCGGCGGGCAAATCCGCCTGACCGCCCTGAGCGAGCGGCGCCGCGAGATGATCGGCATCATCGACTGGCGCATGGCCCAGTGCGAACGCCTGGGCGTGAAATTCCACTTCAACACCTGGGCCGAAACCGAGACGGTGCTGGCCCATGAGCCGGACGTGGTGATCGTCGCCACCGGCGGCATGCCGCACACCGACGTGCTGGCCGCGGGCAATGAGCTGGTGGTGTCGACCTGGGACATCATTTCCGGCGACGTCAAGCCGGGGCGTCATGTGTTGATCTTCGACGACGCCGGCGACCACGCCGCGCTGCAAGCCGCCGAGGTGATTGCGCAAAGTGGCGCCAGCGTCGAAATCGTCACCCCGGACCGCGCGTTCGCCCCGGAAGTCATGGCCATGAACCTGGTGCCCTACATGCGCAGCCTGCAGGACCTGGACGTGACCTTTACTGTGACCTATCGGGTCGAGACGGTGGAGAAACGCGACGGTCGACTGCTCGCCCGTTTTGGCAGTGACTACGGCGCGGTGCACAAGCAGCGGGTGGTCGACCAGGTGGTGGTCAACCATGGCACGCTTCCCCTGGATGACCTGTACTTCGAGTTGCGTGCGCACTCCAGCAATGGCGGCGCGGTCGAGCAGCAGGACTTGATCGCAGGGAACGCGCAGAACATCGTGACCAACCCTGAAGGTCGCTTCCAACTGTTCAGGATCGGTGATGCAGTGGCCGCACGTAACACCCATGCGGCGATCTACGATGCGTTGCGGTTGGTCAAGGACCTTTAAAAACGCTCAAACACCCCCGGAGTGGTTTCGGCATAGCCAAACGCCCCATAGAAGCGGTCCAGTTCACGCCGCTTCAGGGCCTTGCCGGTGAACACGCTGACATACTGGGGAATACGCCGGAACCGCACCACGACCTCTTCGGTGGTGTTCATCGAGATATAGCCGATCTGCGTCAGGTAAATGGTCCGGGCACGCACATCGGCGGCCTCGTCGTCGTAACCAAAACGTCGGAACATGCCGGTCAAGGCGTTGATACGGGCGTCATCGGCCTGCGCGATTTCTGCCGCGACCTCCGCCGACTGCATCGCCCAACTGCGCACGGCGAATTCGAATTGCGAGTCGAACAGTTCCGGGTTCAACCAGCATTCGAAGACGTTGAGAATGGCCTCGGAAATACTCTCGGCATAGCGCTCGCACTGGTACACCAGGTTGCCGGTGTTCTTGTCGCGCCAACGGCTCAGCAAGGCGGAAAGCAGTTGCTCACGGTCCTCGAAAAACCAATAGAAACTGGTGCGTGACAAGCCCAGCTGCTTGGCCAGGGGCATCACGCGCACGGCGTCGATACCGGATTCTTTGAGGGCCGCGTAGGCGGCGTCCAGCCACACATCGACCGAGCCGCGCCAGCCTGTGTCCTGGTTCTTGCCTCGCGGTTTTGCGGGTTGCGACATCCTTGGGTCACCTTTGCCGGGGAATTGCCGGTCACTCTACACGCACCCATCCACGCGTGCAGTTCGTCGGCAAAATCGCATGAAGAAAAAATCCGGACTACTGTATTTATGTACAGTTAGATAACTTAAGGATGAGCATCATGAACGACAATTTGAAGCAGTCAGGTTCTACCACCACCTCCCAACCCACCACCACATTCGAGCAGGCCAAAACCGGCAGAGCCCTGGATTTCACCTGGTCGCCTGACGCCAACACGACCACCACCATCGTCTCGGCGGATTGTGTCGACTATCGCGTCAATACCGCCCAAGGCAGCCCGACCGGTGACAGCCACTCCATAGCACGACTGACCTATGCCCAAGGCAACGGCGGTGGCCAGGTCGGCACGCTGTTTCTCGAAGAGGTGCGTGCCGGCGTACGCGCCAACACCCAGATCGGACTAATGGTAGGCCGCAAATGGGCGCTGGATGCCGACGCAGCGGACACCGGCAGCATTGGCACCTACGTGGTGGAACAGTTCGATGACATGCGCGCCAGCGTCAACTATGTGGGGGCGTTCGCCCGCGTCTTTGCCGATCCCCGGATGGTCAGTTATCACGCCGGGGGCCATGTGCACACCAATATCTCGATCACCGGCAGCAGAGCCCTGAGCATGGCGGACTCCGGCAAGTCGATCCTGGTCATCAGCAATACGGACGTCACGCTGACAGTGGGAGACGATGTGACTGAAGGCTTCAGGGCCACGTTGATCCAGGCGGCAGCCGGCAAAATCAACATCGCCGCATCGAGCACCCACACGCTGTACAGCAATGCCGGAAACCGTACACGCACGCTCAACCCGCTGGATGAACTGGAGGTCAGCACGTTTCCAGGGGGCCCGGTGTTCCTGGCTTTTCGGGTCAGGCCTGCGGCTTGATGCAAACGCTCGGATCTGGTGTCACCGCTACCGGATGGGTGCCGGCGACTGCTACACCACTTAGCCAGGCTGCGCGGTGCCTTTAGGGGCGGCGCCCTCCCCCTGCGCCGACAACACAATCGCCAGCACGATCAACGCCGCGCCTGCCAACATCCGGTAGGACGGCGCTTCATGGAACAGCCACCAGGCGCAGGC
Organism: Pseudomonas sp. IPO3749; assembly: GCF_013386605.1. NCBI lineage: Bacteria > Pseudomonadati > Pseudomonadota > Gammaproteobacteria > Pseudomonadales > Pseudomonadaceae > Pseudomonas > Pseudomonas sp. IPO3749. Next base: position 85,911 of record NZ_JACARN010000015.1, read on the forward strand.
AATCGCGTACACCGGCTCCAGGGAAATGATCATGCCTGCGCTGCGGGCGTTCAAACCCTTGAGGCTTTTGAAGAACAGCGCCTGGGACACCGCCGTGCAGAGCACGCCGAGAATGGCGAGGTTGAGCCAATCGACAGGCTCCAGCGCCACCAGGTCGAACACTGCAACCGGCGCCATGAACAGCGCCACGGTAGCGTTCTGCCAGAACACCACTTGCACGCCATTTCGGCCATCGGTGGCGCGGCGGTTGGTCATGGCCAGCAAGGCGAACGACAGCCCCGAGGCAATCCCCCACAGCAGCCCGACCGTGCCTTGGTTGGCGATCTCGAACGAGGGTGTCACCAGTATCAGGCCGAGCGTGACCAACAGCAGCAACAGCGCTTCAGCCAGGCGCGGCCGGTCGCGGAACACCGCCATGTCGAGCAAGGTGATAAACGCCGGAAAGCTGGCAAAGCCCAAGGTGGCGACAGCGACGCCACCGACCTTGATCGCAATAAAAAACGTGATCCAGTGCGCGGCCAGCATCAGCCCTGAGACGGCATAGATGCCGAGTTTCCTGAGGTTCAGGCCGCGCAGCAGCGCGCGGTCCTGCAGGTGTGCGAACACCCCCAGGGCCAGCAAGGCAAAGGCTGCACGGCCAAAGGTGATCACACTGGCGCTGGCGTGGATCAGTGCGCCAAAAATACCGGTCAAGCCAAACAGAATTGCAGTGATATGGGCAGAAGTAAGGGCAGTACGATAGGCAGTCATGAAAAGGCTTCGAAAAAACGAGCTGGGCCGTGGACTTCTTATTGTTGACCCGGTGGAAAGGAAGGCGCCCCAATCGCCGCTTGCGTGGAGCTTTGTAGAGGGACGCCTGGTTTTTTAACCTTCGGACACGTCGATCCAGATGGTCTTGATCTCGGTGTACTGGTCGTGTGCCCAGATGGACTTGTCGCGCCCCCCGAAACCCGACTGCTTGTAGCCACCGAACGGGGTCGAGGCATCGCCTTCGCCGAAGCAGTTGACGGTGACGATACCGGCACGGATCTCGCGGGAGAGCTTGATCGCATTGCGCAGGTTATCGGTGTACACCGACGCCGCCAGGCCGTAGATGGTGTCGTTGGCCAGGGCAATGGCTTCTTCCAGGGTGTTGAACGTCGTGACGGTCAGCACAGGGCCGAAGATTTCTTCCTTGAACAGCACACTGTCGGCCCCCACGCCATCGACCACGGTCGGCTCCACGTAGATATCGCCTTGGGTCTTGCCACCGTAGACCACGCGCAGGTTTTCGTTGCCGGCCTGCACCAGGTACGAGCTGACCTTATCGAAATGCGCACGGCTGACCATCGAGCCCAGGCGATTGTCCGGGTCGAGCGGGCTGCCCATCTTCCACGCTTGCAACTGCACGCCAATGCGCTTGAGCAGTTCGTCCTTGATATCGGCATGGACGATAAGGCGCGAAGACGCCGAGCAGTTTTCGCCCATGTTCCAGAACGAACCATTGACGATATGCCCCGCCACCACATCCAGGTCGGCCACGTCGTTCATCACCACGGCCGGGTTTTTGCCGCCCAGTTCCAACACGATGCGCTTGAGGTTCGACTCTGCCGCGTACTGCAGGAACAGGCGCCCGGTGTCGGTGGAGCCGGTGAAGCTGACCATGGTGACGTCCATGTGGCGACCCAACGGTTCGCCCACTTCACGACCGCCGCCGGACACGACGTTGAACACGCCCGCCGGAATCCCGGCCTGGGCGCCCAGCTCGGCCACGCGCAGCGCCGTCAACGTGGTTTCCTTGGCCGGCTTGACCACGATCGAGCAACCCGCCGCGAGGGACGGCGCGATTTTCCAGGCCAGCATCAGCAGCGGGAAGTTCCACGGCAGCACCAGGCCGACCACGCCGATGGCTTCGCGTACCACCAGGGTCAAGGCGTCGGCGCCGACTGGGGCGGTGTTGTCGTAGATCTTGTCGATCAGCTCGGCATGCCAGCGGATCATGTGGATGGTTTCCGGCACGTCGGTCAGCTGGCACTCACGCACCGGCTTGCCGCTGTCCAGGCTTTCCAGCACGGACAGTTCGTGGGAGTGCTGTTCCAGCAGGTCGGCAAAACGCAGCAGGACTTTCTTGCGCGTGCCGGGGCTGAGCTTGTGCCAACGGCCGTCGTCAAACGCTTGCTTGGCCGAAGCCACGGCGTAGTCCACATCGTTGCTGTTGCACGCGGTGATTTCAGCCAGCACTTCGCCGGTCGCCGGGTTGGTGGTGGTGAACGTCTTGCCCGAACCCGAGGTGTGGGCCGCGCCGTTGATGAAGGACGTGGTGGGAAACTGGATGTCCTGGGCGATGGCCGCGTATTCGGCGGCGCTGAGCAGGTGAGTCATCATGCACCTCCGACGATTTGCGCAACGTCGCGCTTGAGGTTGGTGATCACCGTTTGCAGCGCCTGGTTTTCGCTCTCGGTCAACGGCTGCAGCGGTGCGCGCACGCTGCCGGTACGCAGGCCATTGAAGGCGCAACCGGCCTTGATCGCCTGGACGAATTTACCGCCTTCGAGGAAGTCCATCAGCGGCATGAAGGCGCTCATGATCTTGCGACCCTTGTCGAAGTCTTTTTCGACCACGCAGGCTTCATACAGGGCGACGTGTTCACGCGGCACGAAGTTGGAACCGGCACACACCCAGCTGCGGGCGCCCCAGGCGAAGAACTCCAGGGCCTGGTCATCCCAGCCGCAGGACAACGCGATGTTCGGGTATTGAGTGGCCAGGCGGTGCACCTGGCCCATGTCGCCCGAGCTTTCCTTGATCGCCACGACGTTTTTCGAAGCGGACACGGCCTTGAAGTACTCATCGCCCATGCTCACGCTCATGCGGCCTGGGTAGTTGTAGAGCATGATCGGCAGGCCCGCAGCCTGGTCCACGGCCAGGGCGTGGATGGCGTTTTCCTGTTCGGTGGGCAGTGCGTAAGGCGGCGAACCGACCAGGATCGCGTCAGCCTTGATCGCACGGGCGGCCTTGGCGTATTCCACCGAATCTTCGGTGCGGATGGCGCCGGTGCCGACGATCAACGCGACGCGGTTGCCAATGACTTCCTTGGCGTGGGCAGCCAGGTCGATGCGCTCCTGAGAGGTGTGCGCGTAGTACTCGCCGGTGGAGCCGCCAATGATGACGCCGTGTACCTTGGATTCGATCAGGTATTCCAGCACGTCGGCGAACGCGGCGCTGTCGATCTGGCCGGTGGCGGTCAACGGGGTGATTGCCGGGGTGTAGATGCCTTCAAACTTCATGGGTGTTTCTCCAACAGTGAAAGTGATGTGGTTTGCGCTCAACTGCTCAACGCAGCGGCGTCCCGCAAGTTCAGCGAACGTGTTTCCGGGGCCATGGCCCAGGCGGCGGCCAGGCCGATGAACGTCACGCCAGCCGCGACGTACATGGTGTTGCCGATACCAATCGAGTGAAGCGACAGCGGTACGAGGTAGGTGCCGATGGCAGCGCCGACTCGCGACAGTGAGGTGCCGATGCCCACGGCGAACGCGCGGATTTCGGTGGGAAACAGTTCGTTCGGGTAAACCAGTTGCAGCACCTGGGCGCCGCCGATGAACACGGCGTAGGCGCCGAACAGCAGCAGCACGAGAATTTCGTGGCTATTGGAAAACGCCGCCAGCAACAGCAAGGCAAGGCCTGACCACAGGAAGCTGTTGATCAGCATGCTGCGTCGACCGATGGTGTTGATCAGCCGCGTGGCCAGCACGCAACCCACCACGAACAGCAAGGTGATGAACATCGAGCCGTAGGAGGCCCACTCGCCTTTCAGGTTGAGGGCTTGCAAGACCTTGGGGGCGAATGCGTAAACGGCGAACACGGGGATGATCGAACAGGACCAGAACACCGAGACAAAGAACAAGCGCTTGCCGTACCCCGAGCGCAGCAGGTCACGAAAGGTCATCTTGCGTTCGTCGGGTTGCTCCGGCAGGTCACGCAACGAGTAGTGCGGCCCATAGACGCGCTTGATGACCTGCTCGGCTTCGGCCTCGCGGCCCTTGCTCAGCAACCAACGCGCCGATTCCGGCGTACCCAGGCGCAGCACAAACAGCACCAGCCCGATCACCGAGGCACTGGCCAGAGCGTAGCGCCAGGCGTCGTCGGCACCGGTATTGAGGATCGCGTTGCCGACCACATAGGCGAATGCCGCCCCGGCGAACCAGAGGATGGTCAGGGCGGCCAGCCGAGGGCCGCGTTGCTTCTTCGGTAGGAACTCCACCAGCAAGGAGGTGGCAACGGGGTATTCAATGCCCACGGCCAGGCCGATGATGAAGCGCAGGGCAAACAATGCCCAGGCCGACTCCACCCAGAACTGCGCCAGGGAACACACAATAAATAACGACGGGCCAATGAAATAAACTTTCTTGCGCCCTAACTTATCGGTCAGCCAGCCGCCGATAAAACCGCCAAAGAACACGCCGATCAAGGCAGAGGCGGCAATAAGGCCTTGCCAGAACTCGGTCAGTTCCAGTGCACCGGTCACTTGCAGCATCGCAATGCCGATAATGCTTAATACATAGCCATCCACAAATGAACCACCGCCCGAACGGGCCGTGAGCAATCGGTGAAAATTGTTAAGCGGTACATCCTCAACTGAGGCATTCGGACTTGTCATTATTATCTCCTACTTCGCTTCGTTCATTCGCCGGGGTACAACGCACACTTGAAATCCAGGCGAATGAAAGCCGTCTCAATCAGAAACCGCAGTCGCGTAAACGCCTGCTGTTTTCCAATCAATAGATTAAGTTCGGTATTGCGTAACGAGCGTGTTGCGAATCAGCTTTCCTGGCCGGCGCGGCTTTGCCCCCATAGCAAGTTCATGTTTACACCCGCTGATAACAGCGGCTCCGGTGGGTTTCTGCTCGGGCCCGGGGACGTCAACAGGAAGTCCACCAGGTGATTGCGCTTGCCCGCCAGCCATTCGGCCAGCAAGGTGCCAGTAACCGTGCCGCGGGTGACGCCCAGGCCGTTGCAGCACAGCGCGCCATAGACGTTTTTGGCCAACTCGCCGAAGTGCGCCATATGGTTGCGCGACAGGCTGAGGGAGCCTCCCCAGGTGTAGTCGAACGTCACCTCGCGGTGCAGTGGGAAGCGGCGGTCGAAGGACTCTTTGTGGCGCTTGACGAACCGCTGCAGGTACTTGGGGTTGCTGCGCCCGTCGGCGTTGAAGCTGAAGCTGTTGCGCACCAGCAGGCGGTTGTCGACGGTGCGGCGCAACGTAGTGCCAAACGGGTCGGCGGGGATTACGCCCCAGAATGGATGGCCACCCAGGCGTGCCTGCTCGTCTTCGTCCAGCGGTCGGGTCAGGCTGGCGTAGGTGAAGATCGGCAGCATACGGCTCTTGAGGAAACCAAAGCTCATGGCGAACGCGTTGTTGGTCAGCACCAGCTTGTCGGCGATGATGCGCCCGCCCTTGTGGATCAACACGGTCTTGTCGCCATACTCCACTTCGGTGATCGGGGTGTTTTCGTACAGCGTCACGTTGGCCGGCAAGGTGTCCGCCAGCCCTTTCACCAGCGCCGCTGGCTGCACCAGTGCGGTGCCCGGTGTGAACAGGGCCTTGCGGTAGAAACCGGTGCCGATGTGGTTGGGCATATCGTCGGCTTCGATCACTTGATAGGCCTGGCCGAGTTTGTCGAGGCCACGGCGGTAGGCATTCAGCACGGCAATGCCACGGTCTTCGACGGCGGCCTGGTACTTGCCGCAATCGCGCCACTGGCAGTTGATGTTGTGCTGCTCTACCAGCGCACGCAGCATGGACTGCCCGGCGAGATTGAGCTCCATGCTGATCCGGGCGGTGGCGATGTCGCCGATGTAGTCTTCGGCACCGATGTCATGGGGCAAGTCGATGGCAAAACCGGCGTTGCGCCCGGAAGCGCCGTAGCCGACCTCCTGGGCTTCGATCAACACGATCTCGTCATCCGGAAAATTCAGCGCCAGTTGACGCGCCGCCGCAAGGCCGGTGAACCCCGCCCCGACCACGGCCCAGCGCGCCGAGCGGATACCGCTGTGGCGCGGGCGTGCCACGCGCGGTGGGCTGAGGTGAAACCAGCCACAGGTTGAATCGTCTGCCGGGGTGTTTCTGATGAGTGCCATTTTCGCGACCTGGGTTCTTTTATAGTTGTTAGAGCTAACAGCTACCCGTCTGCATCGCGTCACACTGGCCCGGCATCAACCGATCAGAAGGTGAGCGCTACATCCAGGCCTTCGGGCGCCGCGTACTCGGACATCCGCCGACGGGACAGTTCGAGGTGGGCCCGCACGATTTCCCCGGCCGAGACCGGATCGTGGTGTTCGATTGCACGGATCATCTCGTCGTGCTGCTGCGCGGCCACTTCCAGGTCTTCCTGCATGTCGACGGTGGTCGGATGGCGATAGAAGATTTTGCCCAGGCGTGCGTGGTCGATCAGCAAGCGTTGCAAGCTCGGCATCAGGTAGGCGTTGTGGGCCATCTTGCCGATTTGCAGGTGGAACTCGTCGTTGTACAACACACGGTTCTCGACATCTTTTTCCTCGATCGCGATACGGAACAGCGCCTGGATTCGCTTCAACTCCACCACCTCGGCAGGCGTTGCGTGGGAGCAGGCCAGCTGCGTGGTGGCGATGTAAATCAGCGGTGCCGCCAGGAAAAAACTGCGCAGCGACTGGTAACTCATGGCCGACACCCGCGCGGCGCGGTTGGCTTCGAGGTCGATGTACCCTTCCGCCGCCATCTGCCGCATCAGTTCACGCACCGGTGGGCGCGACAAACCGAATTCATCACACAACGCCAGCTCGTCCACCACCGCACCGGGTGCCAGTTCCATGCTGAGGATTCGACGCCGCAGCGCTTCACCCAGTACCGTCTTGCGATCGATGCTTGGCTCGGCCGAAGCCGGTGTAGTGAGTTCTTTGGTAGCCATGTGAAACCTTCCTAGTAGTAAGTGCACACGGTCTACTACCTGTATTCGCACTATAAAACAACAAAATACTTTGTGTCTACAATTAAAATACACAGTGTTAAATTCAGTTGAAACCCTTTGCCAGCGGGGCTTTCCAGCTATTTGACCAGGCGGATTTCCTTGGACGGACGATGGCCGAAATAGGCGCTGTAGCACTTGCTGAAATGGCTGGGCGAGACAAAACCACAGGCGACCGACACCTCGACAATGGTCAGCGAGGTGTGCTGTAACAAGCGCCGTGCCTCGGTGATGCGCAGGTCCATGTAATAGCGTTGCGGCGAGGTGCCCAGTTGCTCCTTGAACAGCCGCTCGATCTGTCGCCTCGAGCGCCCGGCGTAAAGGCACAGGTCGACCATTTGCAACGGCTCTTCGAGGTTGACGTCCATCAGGTTGATCACTTCGCGCAGCGGCCCACTGACCGAAACGTTCAACATCGGCTTGATCCGGCGAAAGCGCGACGCCTCAAACGCCAGGATGTCTTCAATACCGTCGGTGAGGCTCTTGCCGTGCAAGCTGCGGATCCACTCCAGCGCCATGTAGAACGTGCCGGTGGGGCTCGATGCCGTCAGACGGTTACGGTCCACCACGTAGGCTTCACTGGTGACATGACTGAGCCGCGCGATCTCGGCCAATGCAGGGCGATGCTCGGGGTGAATCGCGCATCGGTATCCCTCCAACAGCCCCGCCCGCCCCAGAAACCAAGCACCGTTCCACACGCCCGCCAGCGTTACGCCCTGCTCCGCCGCCGCACTCAGCAGTACGGTCAATTCATCGTTGTAACGCAGCGGCGTGCGATAACCGCCGCAGATCACCAGCAAATCCAGATCGAGCACAGCCTCCAGGGTCAGGCGCGCGTCGGGACGGATCACCAGGCCCAGGTCACTCACCACCTCATCGCAGACCAGGCCGAAGGTGCGCGTGGCGAACAGATCCGCGCGCAACAGGTTGGCGGTGACGATAGTGTCCAGCGCCTGGGTAAACGCCGGCAGCGAAAAGTGCTCCAGCAATACAAACCCCGCCCGCGCCTTGCGCACCTCCTGGCCGTGATGATCATTGAGGTAACGCAGGTTCTTGCCATGCATAGCACCACTGAATTGACGTCGCACTACCACGTCATACCCGCCGTGCCTGGCGTTGCAATGCGCCGCGTGACAAACGGTCGAGCAACAGCGCCACCGCCACAATCGCCAGGCCGGCACGCAGGCCCAGGCCCATCTCCATTCGCGTCAAGCCACGGGTCACTTCGGCGCCAAGGCCCCCGGCCCCGACCAATCCGGCCAACACCACCATCGCCAGCGACAACAGGATGCATTGGTTCAGCCCCACCAGCAGCGTGGGCGCCGCCGTGGGCAATTCGATCTTGAGCAGGATGTGCCGTGGCGATGCGCCCATGGCCTGGCCCAGTTCCAGCAGGTCCTTGGGCAACTGCTTGAACGCCAAGGTGGTCAGCCGCAGCATCGGTGGGATGCCATACACGATAGTGGCAATGATGGCCGGCACGCGCCCCAGGCTGAACAGCATCACCGCCGGGATCAGGTACACCCACGGCGGGACGGTTTGCATGATGTTCAGGATCGGCAGCAAGGCCGCGTCCACACGCTTGACCCGTGCGGCAAGAATGCCCAGGGGGAACGCAACGCTGACGGAAATCAGCACCGCCACCGAGACCAGCGCGATGGTCTGCATCGACGCCACCCAGAGCCCGGCAAACAGGCAGAACGCCAACATCAAACCGGCAAACAGCGCCACGCGCCAGTTGGCGAAGATCCATGCCAGCACCACCACGATGGCAATCAACACGTAGGCATGGGGCGCTAGCAGCAGGCCCTCGATCACACCCAACGAGGCCTCGATCACCTTGCCGATCAGCACGAACAGACCGTGCAGGTGGGTGTTCAGCCAGTCGATGGCAGGGGCCAGAAACTCACCCGGTGAGATACGCAAATCAGCAAGGCTCATTGACTGGCTCCTCGGCGCGATTCAGCCGCGCTTTGTGCAAGACGGTCGAGAATCATCGTGAGGATGACGATGGCCAGCGCCGCATTGATCGACTTGGCGATGTCCAGGGTTCGCACCGCACCGTAGATGGACTCGCCCAACCCGCCGGAGCCGACGATACCGGCAATCACCACCATGCCGAATGCCATCATCAGGCTCTGGTTGACCCCGGCCATGATGCTCGGCATCGCAAAGGGCAAGCGGATCTTGAAGAACATCTGCAAGCCGGTAACGCCGCTGGCATCACCCAGCTCTACGAACTCCTTGGGCGTCATGCGTATGCCCAGGGAGGTCAGGCGCAGCGCCGGCGGCACCGCGACGATAAACGTGGCCAGCAGCGCCGTCGCCGGGCCATAGCCGAGCAAGGCAATCGCCGGCAATAGATAGATATAGGGCGGCAGTGTCTGCACCAGGTCCAGGCACGGGTCGACCACACGATCGAACGCCGGCGTGAGCCCGGCCAACACGCCCAACGGCACCGCTACCAGCAATGCCAACAGCGTGGCGGTGAGTACCAGCGCCAGGGTGCTGACGGTCTCGGGCCACAGCCCGATAACTTCACACAGCAGCAAGGCCAGCGCCGATAACACCGCGAAGCGCAGCCCCACCATGCGCCAACCCAGCAGGCCGATGACGAGGGCAATCACATAGAACGGCGGCGCAGCGATGCACCACTGCACGCCTTTAAATACGGCGGTCAGGGCCGTATTGGCGGCGTCGAAGAAAAACTCGCCATTGTCCTGCAACCACATCAGGCCGGCGTCTACAGCGGCATCGAACGGTACCGAGAAATCCGGCGTACTCATGTCGACGCCTCCAACACCGGGGCCAAGGCCTGGGCCTCGTTGGGAATGCCCTGCACGCCGCGCAGCAGATCTCCAGGTGTGATGATGCCCACCACGACGCCCTGCTCGACCACCGCCAACGGCTCAAGATCGGCGCCCATGGTCAAGCCAATCAGTGCGTTGATATCGGTTTCTGGCGTGGTTTGAGTGAGCCGGGTGAAATCGCACAGGGGGAACGCCTGTGCATAACGCGCCACCGGCGTCATCACCGAATGGGCCTTGACCAGGTGCAAGCGCGAGATGCCCGCGACGAACTCGGCGACATAGTCATCGGCCGGGTTCAACACAATCTCTTCGGCCGTGCCGACCTGGATAATCACGCCGTCCTTCATGATGGCGATGCGGTCACCGATGCGGATGGCCTCTTCCAGGTCGTGAGTGATGAACACCGCGGACTTGCCCAGCTCCTTGGTAAGCTGGCGGAACTCGTCCTGCAACTGGCGACGGATCAGGGGGTCGAGCGCACTGAACGGCTCGTCCATCAGGATGATTTCCGGGTCGGCAGTCAGCGCGCGCGCCAGCCCGACACGCTGCTGCATGCCGCCAGACAGCTCGCTCGGGTAGCGCGAAGCCCAGTCACTCAGGCCGACCTTGGCCAGCGCACGCTCCGCCACCTGATAACGCTCGGCCCTGCCAACGCCCTGCACTTCCAGGCCGAAAGCGGTGTTTTCCAGCACGGTACGGTTGGGCAACAACGCCACACTCTGAAACACCATGCCAAGGTGTTTGGCCCGCACTTCGCGCAACTGTGCGGGAGATAAAGCGGACAAATCCTTGCCCTTGACCAGCACCTTCCCGGCGCTGGGGGTGATCAGTTTGTTGAGCAAGCGGATCAGGGTCGATTTGCCACTGCCGGACAAACCCATGATGCAAAAAATTTCACCGCGGCGAACCTGCAGGCTCACATCCGACACCCCCACCACGCAGCTGAAATCCTGCAGCACCTGGGTTTTGCCGAGCCCTTTGTGAACCACCGCTTGCATCGCCGCCTTGGCATTCTGACCGAAGATCTTCCAGACCGACTGGCAATCCACAAGCACTTCGTTAGTGTCTATTTTGAGCGTTGTCATGTTTGAGCCTATTGAACCAGTTCGACTGGTTTTTCTAATTGATCAGAACGCGTTATCTGTACCCGGCAGTGGCAAAAAAGAGTGAGGTTTATTGTTTGATATTGGCCCAGCGTTTCATCAAGTCGGCATGGTTGTCGGCCCAGCCCGCAACGGCCTGATCCATGCTCTTGCCGTCCTTGACGGCGCCGTTGATAGCGGTGATGTCGGCAAGCGGCACGTAGACGCTGGCGATGACTTCGCGGGCGTGGGGGTATTCAGCGGTGAAGCCCTTATGACCGATCCAGTAATAGGCCTGCGGGGGAGCGAAAGAACCCTTGGGATCCTTGAGGAACTTAAGGTCGAACTTCTGGGCCATCCACGACGGCTCCCAGATGGTGACCGCGACCCACTCCTTGCGGTCTACGGCGGACTTCAAGGCGGCCGTCATCGCGGCAGTACTGCCTTCGAGCAACTGCAGTTTGAATCCGTAATCCTTAACCGCCTTATTGGCGTCGCTCATCAACCCTGAACCCGGCTCGATGCCGATGATCTTGCCGCCAAACTTGTCGGCGTTATCGTTGAGCTGTTCCAGCGAATCGATATCGACGTACTTGGGTACGGCGATCGCCTGGTAGAGGCCATAGGAAACCGGCGAGAGTTTTTCCAGGCGGTTCTTGTTTTTGTTCCAGTAGTCCTGGGTGGCGTAATCGGTCTGTGAAGCCAGGACTTGTACATCACCCTTGGTCAGGGCCGCATAGGCAATACCGATTTCCGAGAACTCAACCACTTTCACGGTATAGCCGGCGTTCTCCAATACCTTCTTGGTAATGCCGGTAATCGGCGTCAGGTCTTCCCAGGACATGGTGCCGACCGTGATGGTTTTTTCTTCGGCCTGCACCGGAAGCGCAACCACACCCACTAACGCAACCGCACAAACGGTTTTCCAAAAGTTCTTCATGGCGCGCCTCGATCTACGTTGTATTTATAGTTTCTGGCCCTGTTCAAAGGCCGGTGTGTTGGAACAACAAGGAAGGGTTCGGCAGCGCTGAGGGCGGCCTGTTGAAGCGAGACTCGCATGGGAAAAACGGAGGGTCAAGAGAATGTATTTTCTGTGTATACAAATATAATTCACACAAAACACAAACCAAATAATATTTTTTATATGTAATTCATAGAGTTAGACGAGAACGACAAAATATCGACAAGTCGGTTATAGGAAAGTATCAGGTCGCTTTTGGAATGCTATGAAGAGAGGAAAACGGACGGGGTCGTAGAGGTCTGGAGTGGGGGGCACTCCAGACAGACTCAAAAAAACCGCGCGCCCTACCCTAACTCACGCTTGAGTTGCTCGCGATCCAACGCCCCATCCCAGCGCGCAATGAACAACGTGGCCACACCGTTGCCGATCACGTTGATCAGCGCACCGCCTTCCGAAATAAATCGGTACACGCCGAGCACCAGCACCAACCCCGCCGCCGGGATCACATCGATGGAGCCGAGGGTGGCAGCCAGGGTAATGAATGCGCCGCCGGTCACGCTCGCCGCGCCTTTGGAGGTCAGCAGCAGGATCAACAGCAAGGTCACCTGGTGATACAGCGACACATCGATGTCCAGCGCCTGGGCAATGAAGATCGCCAGCACCGTCATGTTGATGCAGCTGCCGTCGAGGTTGAAACAATAACCGGATGGCACGACCAGCCCCACGGTGGACTTCTCGCAGCCAAGCTTTTCCAGCTTACCCATCAGGCGCGGCAAGGCGGATTCCGAGGACGAGGTGCCCAGCACCAGCACCAGTTCTTCACGGATGTACTTGAGGAACTTCCACAGGCTGAAACCGGCCAATCGCGCGACCAGGTTCAACACCACGAACACAAACACCAACCCGGTAATGTAGTAGCACACCAACAGGTTCACGTAGGCCCCCAGCGATTGCACGCCGTATTTGCCGACGGTGAACGCCATGCCGCCAAAAGCCCCGAGCGGCGCCAGGTACATGACAATCTTGAGCATGCGGAAAAACGCCTTGGCCACCAGGTCGATGGTGTTCAGCAAGGGTTTGCCGGTATCGCCCAACAGCTGCAGGCCAAACGCAAACAACACCGAGATGAACAGCACCTGGAGGATGTCGCCGTCGGTAAACGCGCCGAACACCGTACTGGGCACGATATGCGTGAGGAAGCCGACCACGCTCTGATCGTGGGCCGCCTTGGTGTAACCAGCGATGGTCGACGCATCCAGGCTGGCCGGGTCGATGTGCATGCCCGCGCCCGGCTTGAGCAGGTTGACACCGATCAAGCCGATCACCAGGGCGATGGTGGTCAGCACTTCAAAGTAGATCAGGGATTTGAAGCCGATGCGGCCGATGCGCTTGAGGTCCTGCATGCCGGCAATGCCGCTGACCACCGTGCAGAAGATGATCGGCGCGATCAGCATCTTGATCAGCTTGATGAAGGTGTCGCCCAAGGGCTTCATCTGTTCGCCCAAACTTGGGCTGAAGTGACCGAGGATCACCCCCAGCACAATGGCTGCGAGCACTTGCACATACAGGTGCTGGTAGAACGGTGTGCGCTGTGGCAGCGCTTGGATCGACGAGCTGATTATTTTTGTCATGGCTCTGCCTATAGGTTTTGTGAGGGACGTCGCTGGGTTTCAGGTCACCACGTTGATCGGTTTGTTGGCGGCGAATGCCTCGATGTTGGCCAGCAGCACCGCCTTGAGGCGCGCGACACTGCTTTGGCTGGCCCAGGCAACGTGGGGCGTGATCAGCAGATTGGGGTGTTCACAGTGCAGCAACGGGTGGTCCGCCTGCGGCGGCTCCACGTGCAGCACATCCAGTGCGGCGCCGCCCAATTGACCACTGGCGAGAGCGGCCAGGACGGCGTTTTCGTCTACCAATGCACCGCGAGCGGTATTGATCAGCAAGGCGCCGGGTTTCATCCGCGCGATTTCGGCGGTGCCGATCAGGTAACGGGTCTGGGGCGTCAGCGGGCAATGCAGAGTCAGCGCATCAGCCTTGGCCAACACCTCGTCGAACGCCACGTAGCCCGCCCTCACCTGCGGCGCGCCACGGTGTTCGGCAAACAGCACGGTAATGTCCAAGGCCTTGGCCAGACGCGCGACACGGCTGCCGATGTCGCCGCGACCGACGATGCCCAGGGTCGAGCCTTGCAGGTCCTGGATCGGCGCACCGTGCACGCAAAAATGCGATGACTGTGGCCACAAGCGCGCCGAGGCGACACGGTACGCCATCAAGTGACGGCGCAGCGCAAACAGCGAGCCGATCACCGACTCTGCCACGCTGACCGCGCTGTAGGCCGGCACGTTGCACACCGTCACGCCTTGATCACGGCAGGCGGCGAGATCCACGCAGTCGTAGCCGGTCGCCGCCACGCAGATCAGCTTCAGGCGCGGCAATTGCTCAAGAGTGGCGCGGTCCAGGCGCACCTTGTTGGTGATCGCCACGTCGGCGTCGGCCAGGGCTTCGATTACGTGATCGGGGCGGGTGTGCTCACGCGCGGTCCAGTGGCTGGCGTGGGCAGGACGCGCCAATGGAGACGGCAGGCTCGCGCCGTCGAGAAACACGATATTCATGCGGGCACCTGCTCGGAAATTTCGATGAGGTTAAGGTCGGGGTCGCGCACATACACCGAACGAATCGGGCCGGTTGCGCCGGTGCGCAGCACCGGGCCTTCGATGATCGGCCAGGTTTCAGCCTTCAAATGGGCAATCACTGCTTCCAGGGGAATACTGGCGATAAAGCACAGGTCCAGCGCGCCAGGCACCGGCAGGTGGGCCTTGGGTTCGAACTCATGCCCACGCTCATGCACATTGATTTTATGGTTGCCAAAACGGAAGGCGACGCGGCCGTTGCCAAAGGTCTCCAGGCGCATGCCCATGACGCGGGTGTAGAAGTCTTTGCAGGCGCTCAGGTCAATAGTCGTGAGGACCAGGTGGTCGAGATGATCAATCATGATGGGCTACCTGTTGGGTCAGGGTGTGGACGTGTTCGGGAATGGGGTGCAGGTCCAGGCGCTTGCCGGCCTTGAGGATCTGGCTGGGCGTGGCGTGGCCGATCAGGCCGGGTAACCGGGCAGAGGCGGCCAGTACGCGGTCCAGTTGCAGGCCGGTGTCATAGCCCATCAGGTCGAGCATGTGCACCAGGTCTTCCATGCACACGTTGCCGCTGGCGCCGGGTGCATAGGGGCACCCGCCAAGGCCGCCCAGCGAAGCGTCGAAACGGTCGATCCCGGCCTGCAACGCCGCCAGGGTATTGGCCAGGGCCATACCACGGGTGTTGTGGAAATGCAGGGTCAGTTGCAGCTCGGGAAAGCGCTCGCGCACTTGCCGCGACAAGGCTTCCACCTGTGTGGGATAGGCCATGCCGGTGGTGTCGCACAGCGTGACGCCGCGCACGCCCAACTCGGCAAAACGCTCGACCCATCCCAACACATCGTCCGCCGGCACATCGCCCTGCATCGGGCAGCCAAACACCGTGGACAACGACACATTGACCGCCACCGGCCCACGCCCAATCACGCCCACTACATCCCTCAACTGGGCAAATGATTGTTCACGGGTCATGCGCAGGTTGGAGCGGTTATGCGGCTCGCTCACCGACATCACCAGGTTGGCCTCGTCGATGCCACAACCCAGCGCCCGTTCGGCACCGCGCACATTGGGTACCAGCACCGTGTACTCCACGCCCTTTTGACGCTGGATCCCGGCCATCACGGCCTCGGCATCGCGCAACGCGGGGATGGCCTTGGGCGAAGTAAACGAGGTCACTTCGATCTTGGCGTAGCCGCACTGGCTCAGTTCGTCGATCAAGGCGATTTTCTGTTCGGTGTCGATAAAAGTCTTTTCGTTCTGGAAGCCGTCACGGGTCGCGACTTCCTGCAGGTACAGGCGTTTCATAGAGCTACTCCTTGATTCAGATCAGGCCGCGAGCGCGCCAAGCTTCGCGGGTCGGCGCGTCGATACCGATGCCGTCGAGCACCGCATCGGTGTGTTGCCCAAGCGTGGGTGCGCGCGAGTGCACGCGGCCGGGGGTGGCCGTCAACTTGGGCACGATGCCGGGCAAGGTGACGGCGGTGCCGTCGTCCAACTGGCTGGCGAGCAGCATGTCGCGCGCCTGGTAATGGGGGTCGGCGGCGATGTCGGCGGCGTCGTAGATCTTGCCGGAGGGGATGTTGGCGTCCTTCAGCGCGGCCAGCACCGCATCGAGGTTTCTCTCGGCCGTCCAGGCGGAAATCGCTGCATCGATGCGCGCCACATGGCGCACGCGGCCGTCGTTCTGCGCCAGTTCCGGGTCGTCGGCCAGGTCCAGACGTTCGATCTTTTCCATCAGGCGCCGGTAGATGCTGTCGCCATTCCCCGCGATCAAGGCGTACTTTCCATCCTTGCAACGGTAGGCATTGGTCGGCGCGATGCCTGGCAGGCTGCTGCCGGCCGGTTCGCGCACGCTGCCGAACACCGAATACTCGGGAATCAGGCTTTCCATCATGTTGAAAACCGACTCGTACAAGGCCACATCCACCTGCTGGCCAGCACCGCGATTCTGCTCGCGATGGCGCAAGGCAAGCAGCACACCGATCACGCCGTGCAACGCGGAAAGCGAGTCGCCTATCGACACCCCTACCCGCACCGGCGTACGGCCCGGCTCGCCGGAGAGATGGCGCAGGCCGCCCATGGCTTCACCGATCACACCAAAGCCCGGTAAGTCGCGATAAGGTCCGGTCTGGCCGTAGCCAGAGACCCGCAGCATCACGAGGCCAGGGTTGATCGATGACAGCTCATCCCAGCCAAGGCCCCACTTCTCCAGGGTTCCAGGGCGGAAATTCTCGATCAGGATGTCGGCGTCCTTGACCAGCCGCTTGACCACGTCACGCGCTTCGACCTGGCGCAGGTCGAGGGTGACAGACTGTTTGTTACGCGACTGTGCAGCCCACCACACCGACGTCCCGTCGTGCAGCAAGCGCCATTTACGCAGGGGGTCGCCGGTGACCGGTGGTTCGATCTTGATCACTTCGGCGCCGAACTCGGCGAGGATCTTGGCGGCGAAAGGCCCGGCAATCAGTTGGCCCATTTCGACCACCTTGATGCCTTCCAGGGGTAGGCTCATGACGTTGTCCGTTCTTGTTGGAGGTGATGGCCGGATAATCCCCTCAAAAACAGGCCGTGAGAATGTCAAAGATTTCCACTACTCTTTCCTGACTGGAAACACGGAGATGGAAATGATCAACTTGCTGCAACTGGACCTGGCCTCCCTGCGCCTGCTGGTGCTGGCCGCCAAAACAGAAAATCTCACCCAGGCCGCCAACAGCGCACACATGACCGTTTCCGCCGCAAGCAAACGGCTGGCCGAACTCGAACGCGTCACCCACTGCACCCTGTTCACCCGCGTGCCCCGTGGCCTGCAACTGACCCCGGCCGGACGCGGCCTGGCCGAGCATGCGCGCACCCTGCTCGACGTGGCCCAGCAAATGGCCCATGACGCCAACGACTACGCCAAGGGTGTACGCGGCCACGTGCGGTTGTTTGCCAATACATCGGCGGTGATCCAGTTCCTGCCGGCGGACCTGGCGAGTTTCCTGGCCGCCAACCCGCATGTGCGCATCGAGTTGGAAGAAGCCCTCAGCGATCGCACCATTCACGCGGTGGAAAACGGCGAGGCCGAGATCGGCATCTTTGCCGACAACGTGCCCGCTCCCGGCTTGCACATGCGGCCCTATCGACGTGACCGGCTGGTGGTGCTGGTGCCGCAAACCCATGCGTTGGCGCAGCGTTCAAGCGTGACGCTGGCGGACACGCTGGACTTCGATTATGTCGCCTTGAACCAAGGCAGCTCGCTGCTGCGCCGCATCAACGATGCCGCTGCCGGCACCGGCAAGCGTCTCAAGGTGCGTATCCAGGTCAGCAGTTTTGATGGTATCTGCCGGATGATCGAAGCGGGACTGGGGATCGGCATACTGCCGCTGGGGTCGGTGCATCCCGAGTTGCTGGCGTCCAAGCTGCGGGCGATACCGCTTGAGGGAGAATGGGCGTCACGGACCTTGTATGTCGGCGTGGCGGATGCGACGCGCCTGTCGCCGGAGGCGGCGAACCTGTATCGCTATTTGAGCAATCTGGAAGTTTAGCCTGATCGCCAGCGCGTGGGTCATCAACTCTCGTATGGGTGCGCTCAGTTCGGCTTTCATACTTGAGTCTCCCTCTCCGGTCAGCATGCGGATCATCAGTTCAGGATCAATCGATGGACGCCCAATCCACGCAGCAACTTCAAGCCTGCGCAGCGATACTGGCTTTGCTTTGGAACATGGCGGTGTCAGCCTTGAAAATCAAATCGTCGAGGTCTTCACCATCTTCCGGATACCACGCCACCCCTAGGCTGGCGCTAACCTTGATCTGGCTGTTTTCCCATGGAATGGGCAAGGCGACGGCTTCGCAGATTCTACCTGTGATGCGCTGAATATCGCTTTTGTGATGCGCGCCATCGAGCAGCACGATGAATTCATCACCGCCCATGCGCGCAGCTATTTCGAACTCGCAAATATTGGATTTGATCGCCGAGGCTGCGTGGATCAGCATGGCATCGCCCGCCTGATGACCATAACGATCATTGATCTGCTTGAAGTGGTTCAAGTCGATATAGAACAGGGCCAGATGCTCTCCACGATTCTTTGCGTCGAGCAGCCTCTGACTAGCGAAGGGAATAAAACTATTGCGATTGGGTAAGCCAGTCAGGCTGTCATAGAAAGCCAGCTTGTGTACTTCCTCTTCGGCGAGTTTGCGCAACTTGATCTCGTTGCGTAGATGGCGCTGGGCATTCAACAAAACCAGAGCGAATATCAGGACAAGCACGGAGCCGATGCTGATCAGCACAATGGTCTTGCGCAGCCGCTCGACGAGTTGCGGCGGGTTGGGATCGTAAATGAAGTTTTCCAGACCGGCGATATTCTCTACCATGCCAAGTTCGAGGAAAGTTTCAGCCATACGTTGCCAGCGCCCTGGGTTCATATGACCGATCTCGATCAAGTCAGATACGACCAGCGGACGCATGGCCTGAGCTTCGAATTGCAAGTGCGCGCGACTTTTATCCACCGAATACTGGTCGAGCAGCAGGTCTATGATTTGCTCGGGGTTATCCATCGCGTAACGCCAGCCGCGCAGGGTAGCGCGGCGGAAGGCCTCGACCCGCTGTGGATTTTCGTCAATCTCGGCCTGGCTGGTGAACAGGATGTCGCTGTAGAAATCGATCCCGTAGGTGGCGGGCGAGATGATGTTGTATTCCACGCCCCGCTGTTGCAGGTAGAAGGGCTCGTTGGTCAGGTACGAGTTGAACGCCGTCACTTTACCGCTGGCCAGATCCCCGATTTGAAAACTGCTGGGTAGCAGTTGTAGTTTTTCGAGGGGTATACCCTCGCTACGGAACATCGCCAGAAAATCGGCATCTGTCTGCGCATCCATCAGCATCACCGGCTTGCCGATCAGGTCGTGCACGGTGCGAACACCTTGGTCTGTGCGAGCCACGAGCACAGAAGGTGAGTGCTGAAAAATCACCGCCAGCGCGACCAAGGGCTTGCCATGCAGGCGTGCGTAGAGCAATTCACTATTGGCTTCGCCGTATTGGGCACGCCCGGAGAGCACTTCTTCGACCGGTGTGACATTAGGGCCACCTTCGTGCAAGCGCACGTCCAGCCCTTCTTCGCGGTAATAGCCCTGGGCGATGGCGGCATAGTAGCCCGCGAACTGGAACTGATGCTTCCAACGCAGCTGTACATCAATCACCTGCGCAGCACCATTCTGTTGAGTGACCGGACTCGCCCACGCAGCCTGAGCCGTGAGCAGCACAAAACACAGCAGTCGACGCAGCCGAACCAACAGAAGTCTCTCCGGCCGGTTGACCACGTTAGAACAGCAACAGAGGCTGGGCATCGTGAGAGTCCGTGAATCGCGCTCGTGGTTGAGCGTGCAAGGCGGGGCGCGATATTGTGACATCACTCATGTGGGGCCAGCAATCGCGCGCCACGCCGCAAGCGGCCGCTATCCTCGCTTGCGGCGTGGCTGGCGTTTGCTTCCCTGGAACAGACAGCTCCCGGCCAAAAGCTGCCATTTCCAGATGGACAGCTCTTGGCCGAAAGCTGCGGGACCAGGCAGGCCGCCTTCGGCCAAAAGCAAACTGTCTTCCTGCGGTGGGTAGTCCAAAAGCCTGTCGACTACCTTTGCGTACATCTCTGCATTTCCTAAGCCCAAAGGCTAGCTAGCCTGATCATCTTTTTTCAAGGATATGGCAGAGGAACAGCCGCTTCGCGAGCCGGCGAGGCACTTCTGCTTCTCCACGTAAGCTCTATCAAGACAGTCCGGCTTGATGATGAAAAACACAACATACATGCGCTATTCGTCAACCTAGCACTACATGTTGTATTTTTCCGTTTCAATGCTACCTTTTACTAGGTAGGCAACCCACTAGTAGAGGTGTTCCATGGCAGGTAAAAATCAGCACGTCGTCAAACGTGATGAAGGCTGGGCGGTTCGGGGTGAGGGCAATACTAAAGATACCTCCCACCATCGGACTCAAAAGGAAGCTGCTGACGCAGCTCGTCAGATAGCTCAAAACCAAAAAAGCGAAGTGCTCATCCACGGCCGGGACAACCTGATCCGTGAACGTGACTCCTATGGTAACGATCCACATCCTCCCAAGGGCTGATTACGATCTCACAGCGCCTCCGGAAGGAGGCACATCTAGGGCTTCAATAAGGTATTCGGTATGAAGATCGTAACGATGGTTCACGTGCACCTGAATCGAATCGGCTCTACCCGTGGCGGGTTTGGAAGTCATAAGCGACTGACCACCTATGCAGAAGCATCGGATGCAGAAATCGAAACTCTTCGAGATCTAGTGATTTCGATTGCCGAACAAAATGGTGAGGCACCTGGGTCTCTGAACGACCTTCGCCATGAACGGCAAAGCGGCCACCCTGCTCAGGTTAAGGTCTTCAACATTCATGCGCCCAGCACTTCATTCAGCGAGCCCTATGCATATTGCGAGGCCTTTCCAGCGCTCAAGGCTGACAATCGGATCTTCAAGCTAGAAGAACTGCCAAGCTGAGGTACGAAGGGGTCGTTGTTGCTTATTCCCTCCCGCCTGCTGGCCGCACTCAATTCTTTAGGAAAGCTTGCGCCCGATTCGGAACAAAGCGTCTTCCAGCCACTGGTTGAAAGCACCCTGCGACGCTGGAATCAGCAGTTTTCTTTCCTCAATGTTTTTCTCACTGCGGTGCGGCAGGGACATCGACGATCCAGGGGTGGTCGGGGGCTCTTCGTAGACTTGGTGAGAAATTCCGTAGATCCCCAGCTGGAACCAGCCTCCGTTACCTCGGCTAATCAAACTAAAAGCTTCTTCTGCAAAGCGTTTTAGTCGGCTGGGCGAGATGTAATAGGAGGAAAAATATTCGCCGCCTTTTTCTGGGGCTGCCAGAGGAATAGAGAGCCAGCTCATCCCATTATCGTGATGCCGCCAAGAGGCCCCCTCCGCATCTAGGCCGGTGATGTCTCCCTCGTTAAATGACTTGTAGCCATCCTTGATGGAAACCAAACCCGCCTTAGAAAGCTTAAGGAAGAATTCATCGTGCTGGGTGTGCATGGAGCGCAACGTACCCGAGAGAATGGGCTGCGGCAGAAACACGAGCTCTAGTCGGTCTTCACGAGGCCGGCTATTCCAATTTCGGCTGCTGCTACGATTCTGCAGGTGC
This sequence comes from Pseudomonas sp. IPO3749, assembly GCF_013386605.1. Lineage (NCBI taxonomy): Bacteria > Pseudomonadati > Pseudomonadota > Gammaproteobacteria > Pseudomonadales > Pseudomonadaceae > Pseudomonas > Pseudomonas sp. IPO3749. The sequence continues at coordinate 107,510 of NZ_JACARN010000015.1, forward strand.
TGAACGAACTCCTGTTCGGAAATGGCGCTGCGACTGGCTGCAAGCTGGCTCAGCCCTTGGATGATTTTGTCTGAGAGATCGCGATCACCTGTGAAGGTGGAACGGAAAAGGCCGTCGACGTAATCGGAAACCTCCCAGTGAAAGCGCTTTTGATCATCCTCGACCGGAACCTCTTCCAAAAAAGCCAGGATGGGTTTATTGGCAGCCTTGGCGCGATGGAACTCCTGCTGAGTGACGGACTCACCTGTGTAGGTTTTGAAGCCGAAGTCCGCGCCAAGAATCAGCACCATTACGTCGGCCTGGTCAACCTCAGTCATGCATGCGACTTCAGAGGAATAGGGTCTTGCACCAAAATCCTCACACATCACTGGGGTGTGCCCCAATAGAGAAACTGCTTTTTTGGCGGCCGCACGGTAGTGCTCAAAATTGCGTACTACAGAGCTGATAAACACGTTCATAGCAGTCCTCATCACAAATAGGCCACATCTGATTCGCTTCATCATACCGGGCGCTTTACTCGAAGTGACAGCTTCCGAAAAAATAGCCGCTGAATAGTCTCCCGATTTTGTAGATTCTGACTGCTTCTGGCCGATTGTGTTGGAAAAGCCGCTCCGCTCAAACTGCCCTGATATTGACCGGGAAAAATGCAACTTTTGCACGTTGCTACGTGAAATCTCGTCATGAGTGATCTCTCTTCCCTCGACAAAACGATCGGGCAAGTATCACTACAACCATCTACCACCCCGGCAAACAGCCGACTGCCTAGATTCCCTCCCCATTGCCATCGGCCTTTCCCGGTCGTGCAGACTCTGGAGCGTGAACCATGACCATCGGATCCACCTACGACTACCCTGCCCTCATCGCCAAGCGGTTGCCACCCGATGAGCCCTCTGCATGGCGAGGCCGTTTTCCCAGTCCGCCGGACCTGTGTTTCAACTACAGAAAGCTGGTTGAGCACGAATTTGGCATCGCCACCGCCACTCAGCCCGACTACAAAATCTGCATCGTCGGCGCCGGTGTCACGGGTTTGGCCACCGCTCGGGAATTGCTTCGCTGCGGGTTCAACAACGTGACCTTGCTGGAACAATCCCATCGCATCGGCGGCCGACACTTGTCAGTGCTCAATTCCGGTCAATCCCCGCTAATCGGCGCTACGCCCTTCGAAATGGGCGCCATGCGCATGCCCATGTTCAACCGAGCGGACGAGCCGCCGCTGGAAGGTCAGTCGTTACTGGCTTACTACTGCAAGCTTTTTGACCTGCGGCTATCTGACTTCCCTAACCCAGGCACACAGCATGTCAGCAGCACTGGCATTTACCTGCGCGAAGTTTTGCTGGAGGGGCAGTCGGAACCGCAAATGCTGATTTGGAAAAATCCAAAGGGTGACACGCCACCCCCAACAGAAAAGCTTCAACAGGTGTATGCCAAGTGGCGCCACTTTGCTGACCAGATGACTCGCCAAGTCGCACAGGCTTACGGCACACCACAATGGGTGTCCATGTGGGCCGCCATCGTCGCGCGTTATCAGTGTTTGTCCTTTCGTGACCTGGTGAGTTTGGCCAGTCAGGCATGGCATGCCGATGCCCCCGGAGACTTTGGCGGGCTGGGCATGAGTGCTGAAGAGTCCACCATTTTCTATTCCATCGGTATAGGAGATGGCAGTTGGGGCGCATTTTATGACGTCTGTTGCCTCTACCCCTTACGCACGGCGATTTTTGGTTTCAGCAGCCAGTTACAACTGGTGCATGGACGTACCGACAACAACGGCAATCCTGTTCCATCGCCCTACCTGGGCACCGCCACGCTTGAAGACTGCAATGGGCTGAACTTTGATCCGCCACGCTATCTTGGCCTTACGGCGCTGGATGAGTGCCTGTTATTTACGCCAGCCAAGGTCAATGGTCTTTCGTTCTACGGCTACTGTCGACAGCGCGGTAAAGGTTTCCTGACTGACAGTTCAGTGACCCGATTGACCAAGCTTGAAAACGGCCAGATTCGCGTGACCTACGACTGGAATGCCAGCAATCCCAGCGGCAAATCCGAGCGCCATGAAGACTTCGACGCCGTGATCATGACCCTGCCCTCCTGGATCATCGAAACCCACATCCAGTTGGAGAACTTCAGCCAGGCAATGCTGCCGTACGCCATCACCAACGCCTACAAAACCGCGCATTGGGAAACCAGTTGCAAGGTCTATGCACCGTTGAAAAAGAGCTTCCTGTCGAAAAACAAAAAGATCCCTCAGATCATGGTCACCGACAGTTTTATCCACGACGTGTACACCTATCGCTACCACGACGCCTATCCCTATGACTGCATTCTGCTCAGTTACACCTGGGAAGACGACGCTACAAAACTGGCCTCTTTCGACGATCAAGCGCTCGTCAAAAAATGCGTCGCCGAACTCGACCGCATCCTGTTGCGGTCCTCCAATGTCAAAACGCCGATTTCCCCCTACATCGCCACCCAGAACGCTGTCGTTCAACGCTGGATGACCGACAAAAATGCACTGGGCTGCGCAAAACTCTACCGTGCCGGCACTAACTCCGACGCGGTCAGCCTGCTGAAGTACAACCGCGATTACGCTCACGTGTCCGGACTCTATCTGTCGGGGGAATCGTTCTCCGTCGATGCCGGTTGGACCGAACCCTGTCTGCGCGGCGCAATCGACGCAGTCATTCACCTCTGCAACAACACCCGTGCCAACTTCAATGGTGGCTTTACCCTGGACGACTACCCCATCTACCACGCCCAAGCTTTACGGCAAGAACCTACACATCTAGCGGAAACAGACTACTGACGAGCACACCAAAAAGACCTCCTACTTAAGCATCCGCCTACCGCAGCGGAGCCATAACAATAAAAAGAGGTCATGAACCATGAACGAAGCTACCAGTCTTGCCCGCGTCGCTGTTGTGCAATTCGATCCGCAAGTCGGCACTCAAAATCGCCAATCCAACCTCGACACCAGCCTCAGCCTGGCCCTGCAAGCCGTGAACAACGGGGCCAATCTGATTGTGCTGCCGGAGCTGGCCAATACCGGTTACCTGTTCAGCAATCGCCAGGATGCCTTCGAGCATGCCGAAGCCGTTCCGGAGGGGCCGAGCACACGGGCCTGGATGGACTTTGCGCGAAACCATCAGGTCTACCTGGTTGCCGGCCTTGCCGAACGCGAAGGCATGCAACTGTTCGACACCGCCGTGCTGTTGGGTCCGGATGGCCTGATCGGCAAGTACCGCAAGGCGCACCTCTGGAACAAGGAAAAGCTCTGGTTCACTCCTGGCAATCTGGGCTTTCCGGTGTTTGAAACGCCCATCGGCCGCATCGGTTTGCTGATCTGCTGGGACATCTGGTTTCCCGAAGTCCCACGCATCCTGACCCAGCAAGGCGCCGATATTATTTGCAGCCTGAACAACTGGGTATGGACCCCACCACCGTTGTTCGACGAAGCCGGAAAATGCATGGCCTCGTACCTGACTATGACCGCCGCCCACGTTAACAATGTGTTCATTGCCGCTGCCAATCGGATTGGTGAGGAGCATGGCGGGCGTTACCTGGGTTGTTCACTGATTGCCGGCACCAACGGCTGGCCCATCGGCAAGGTCGCGTCGCCCAGTGAGCAGGCGATTTTGTACGCGGATATCGACCTGTCCAGCGCACGCAGTGCGCCGATCTGGAATGACCTGAACGACCTGCAGCGTGACCGCCGCGTTGATCTGTATGACGGCATGCTCGGCTATTGCCAGCACCCGTGCCTGCCGCGCTGATGGGGCTACGATCATGGACTCAATTTCTGCAAATCCGTCATCGGGCGCGGCGGCTCGTTATCTGGTGATTTTGCTTGCGATGACAGTCGCCGCGCTCGGGCTGATCGCCGCCTTGTCGGTGCTGTATTCAGCCTCCGCAGCGGCTTACTGGCCGGGCTACAACGACATGGTGACCAGCCTGCCCTCACCCACCGCCTGGTTGCGTTGGGTCGTCGGCGATATCAGTGAAGTGGCGTTTTATAAACACGAGTTTGCCTCCGTGGGATTGCTGCTGGGCGGAGCTTTCGGTTATTGGACCAGTCGTTATGCCCAGGGCTGGCAGGGTTTCAGCATCGCCTATGGCACGGGGCTGTGGCCTTGGCTGGTGACCAGTTCACTGCTTGGGTTGTTGCTGAGTAATGCGTTGTGGGGCTGGACGGTGACGGCCGAGTCCTGGCAGCCCACCTTTGCGGCGTTTGTGTCGTTGCCGGCGGCGATGGTGTTGCTATTTGGCGGTGGGTGGAAGGTTACGCTGAATGGTGCCGTACTGGGTGCGGTTCTGGTGACGCCGAGTTGCCTGTTGTTCGTGAATTACCTGTGTATCCCGATGGGATTGCCGGTGGTGATCGGCAATGTGCTGGGCATGGCGCTGGGTAGTGTGGTGGCGTTTTTCCTATGCCGGGCGTTTCCGATTCTGGTCAGCCGCGGGCCTGAGAGCACGATCAGTAGCCCTCCTCCGACGGCCGTTAACACTTCGGATTACGGCATACGCTGGACATTGCGGCGGGTGTTGGCGGATTTTTCTGAAGCGCCGTTTTTTGGCAATGAGTGGGCGAGCCTGGGCTTGATCATAGGGGTTTTCCTCGCTTACGCATTGAATCCCCTGAGCCCGGCGTATGGATCAGGCTGGTTGCCGCAGTTGGTCGCAGGCCAGGCACTGACTTCGTTGCTGGGTATTCTGTTATGGAGGCGGCAGTGGCAAAAGCGTGGGTGGTATCCGACCTATGTGCCGTTGGTGTCGGTGGTGCCTGCGGCGGTTTTAGTGCATGGCGGTAGCCCGTTCGTCATAGTGGGCAGCGCTTTGCTGGGAGCATTGATTGCGCCACCACTGGCTTGTGCCATTGCTGGGCGATTGCCGAAGTGGATGCATCCATATATTGGCAATGTGCTGGCGATGGCTACTAGTACGGCGCTGATCGTGCCAGTGACAGGTTTTCTCGCAACCAATTAACTCCAAGACAATGGCGGGCTTTTTCATAAGCTCGCCTGTCGTTAGTTTTCATATGAGGGAAGGATTCAAGATAGTTCAACTTTCCGATCACCTGCTCAGCCAACCGCTTGGCTCCACCATCAGAAATGTCGGATACTGCCATTGCGCCAGCACCCATCTTTCAAGGTTGAAATGACTCATGGCAAGGAAGAAAGCAAAGAACTCAGGTGGCACCGGCATACTTATAGTTTTTGCTCTGGCATTCAGTGCCCTCGCTGCTATACCCAAAAATGCTTGGATAGCTGTCGGCGTCATAGCGGGTATCGGCACGATTATGTGGCTGCTGGCCGAACGCGGTAAACGTCGACTCAGTCAGCTTCAAGCATCGGCGGCGAAGAATACCCACCCGCAAAAACCACAAGGTTTGGGCGTAACCTTCTCCATGCGTGAAGTCTCGACGAGCAATAAGGACATTGAGGAAAGTCCCGATTTTTATACTGTGCAACTCGGCTCTCCCGCTGCCAACACCTTTAAAATCCCAAGTATCAGCTCACAGAAGGCCGATGCCCGCTGGGTGCCTGCTGGCGAAGTCGTCGAAGTTGCAGGCTTCTCCCTTCCTGGCGGCATGTTTTATATGGGGAATACGCTCGGTAGCAGCCATGATGCGCAAGAGCCTTCACTGATCAACCCAAAACTTCGGATTGCCAAGAACTACGTCGACCTCAACGAGCGACTGATGTCTTATTGGCCGAGTTTTCACTCCATCACACCGCAGGCGCGACGCGGATACCTCCAATGGCTCGCAGGTGGGCGTAATGATCCGTTGGCGGACACCGGCTATGTATTTTTGTTTTTTTACGGTTTGGAGCGTCGAGCCCTCATTGATCCCATTTACGATTCAAAGGTGAATAATGAGGTTCCTCTTATAGTCGACGAAGTCCGGCGCCTACTGAGTATTTATAGAGGAAATGGGTCATTCCGAGGCTATGCAGAAGGTTTTCTTGACTACCTGGGCAACCGCGCTGTTGACGCGAATCTCTACCTTGGCCTGCCACCTAGCGTGGCCGAGCACAGCTACGAAATGCCTCTGCCGCTGCGCATTGGTTTAGGTCAGCACGCGTCCAATAAGCATCCGCTGAATGCCGATTGGGCACTGGCATGGGCGATGGCCGACCCCAACATCAGTAAACGTACTCCAGTCATACGCTGCAAAGATGTGTTTTCACGCCTGTTCAAGCTCAAGTACGAAAACGCTTATCCTGCGGGCCTGACACTGGCTCAGAACAAAACCAAGCTCAAGGCCAGCTATCGCCCTGCCTCTGCCGTAATAAAGACCCCCACGCTTACCCTGGGGGATCTGCCTGACGTCATGGCAACCTCGGGCACACGTAAAATTTTGCAACTGCTGGTCGAGCAATGCACCAGCGAAGTTGAACCCTACAGCCGTTTCCTGGGAAGAAATCCTGAAAGCGCAGAGGCTCTTGAGGCGCTCCTGCAACTTCCTGTCCCGCTCTGGCCGAAGGCAGCCCACGACGAATTGGATGAGTTGCAGTCCAGAATTGGTGACGACCTGATCGTCATGAGTTTTGGAGAACTCGCAGGGCGCTTTAAAAGCGCGGGCGCATTGTCTCGAGACAAAGTAATCGCTCTGGCCCGCGCATTGGAGTCGCTGCGTATCGGAATGGAACCCGACGTACTGGGTGGTAGCAAGACGCCAAAAGCGGAGGACCGGATTGCGCTGTTTGTAACCCAGCCTGAAGATGGATCACTCCGTGCGTCTGCTGCATACAACGCTGCATCGGTAACCCTTGATTTGGCCAGTGCGGTGGCTTCGGCCGACGGTGATACCTCCAACGAAGAAATCACACTGCTTGCTCAGCATATCGACTCATGGAGTCACTTGAGCGGTGCCCATCGCAAACGCCTCAAAGCACATCTGCAAATCCAACTCCAGCAACCGCCCACGCTCGCCAGCCTAAAGAAAAAGCTCGATCCCTTGCCCGTCGATGCAAAACGCACCATTGCCGGCTTCCTCGCTCATCTGGCGCAAGCCGATGGCATCGTGAGCCCTGCGGAAGTGAAGTTGCTGGAGCGTGTGTATAAGGCACTGCAATTGGATAGCCAGTTGCTTTACAGCGACCTCCATGGGGCAGCAGCCGGTGTGGGTATTGCCGTGACGCCTGCCTCCAATGACCCATCAGCCGAACCCGGCGCGCGGCCTGCCTCATCTTCGAAACTAGGTTTCGTCCTTGATCATGATCGGATTGCACAGCTTCAGCGGGAGACGGCGGAAGTCTCCGCCCTCCTCGCCAAGGTTTTCACTGAGGATCAGGTTGAGGAGGCGGAGCGGCCGACTGAAAGCGCTGAACCGAATTCCGAGTCGAGCGCAGACGTGCCTGGGCTTGACCTGGAACACTCGGCCTTCCTCCGTTTGTTGATCTCTCGCCCGGAATGGAGCCGCGCAGAACTGGAAACTGCTGCCAGCGACATGGAGCTGATGCTTGATGGCGCTCTGGAACAAATCAACGACATGGCTTTTGAACGATTCGACATGCCCGTCACAGAAGGCGACGACCCGGTCGAGATAAACACTGACATCCTGGAAGAGTTAGCCCTATGAGCACTATCAGAGCCAAGGATCGCGATGCGGTCATTCAATCGTTACGCGCGGGCGTAGTGCCACGTGTTGGTCAGCACCTGATTCAGGTTGGCCGTGTAGGTGAGCTTGATGCACTGATCAAGGATGTCGAACGTCTGGTGGAGAGCGGATCAGCGTTTCGGGTGGTGATAGGCGAGTACGGCGCAGGTAAAACGTTCTTTCTCAACCTGGTTCGTGCTATCGCCATGGAACGAAAACTCGTGACCATGCATGCCGACTTGAACCCTGACCGGCGGTTGCACGCCACTGGGGGGCAAGCACGCTCGCTTTACTCCGAACTGGCCAAGAACATGTCAACGCGCACAAAGCCTGACGGTGGTGCCATGCAAGGCATCGTAGAGAAATTCATCTCCCAGGCAAAAACAGAAGCCAAGGCAGCAGGTACCGACAGCGAGACAGTTATTCGTAAGCACTTGGCCGAGTTGACCGAGATGGTCAATGGGTACGACTTTGCCGAGGTGATCGCTGCCTATTGCCGCGGCTTTGAGGAAGGCAATGAGCAACTGAAGGCTGACGCCATTCGTTGGCTGCGCGGAGAATTCACCACCAAAACCGATGCCCGTGCTGCCTTGGGCGTGCGGACTATCATTGATGACGCCTCCGTCTACGACCAGCTCAAGTTGCTTTCCAGATTCGTCAGGCTCGCAGGGTTCGGTGGCCTGATGATCTGCCTCGACGAACTGGTTAACCTCTACAAACTGGCGAATACGCAGGCTCGTAATGCCAACTACGAACAGATCCTCCGAATCCTCAATGACTCACTGCAAGGGTCATCTGAAGGACTGGGGTTCGTCTTGGGCGGCACGCCCGAGTTTTTGATGGACACACGCCGAGGGTTATTCAGCTATCCAGCCCTGCAGTCGCGACTGGCAGAGAACTCGTTTGCCAAAACCGGTTTGGTGGATCTTTCAGGCCCGGTCATTCGCCTTACCAGCCTTACCCCTGAGGACTTCTACGTTCTGCTTCAAAAGCTCCGCCACGTATATGCTGGAGGCGATGCTGAGAAATATTTGCTGCCTGACGAAGCGCTTCCTCTGTTTATGGCGCACTGCAACCAACGTCTAGGGGAAGCCTACTTCCGCACACCGCGCACCACGATCACAGCATTCATCAATCTACTGGCCATCCTGGAGCAAAACCCAGGGACCGATTGGCGAACACTACTAGGGGCAGTCGAGATCGCCAAGGATTCCGGCAGTGAGGACGATATGAAGGTCGATGCGGACGATGAACTTGCCTCCTTCACACTCTGATTCATCAGGCTTCGAACAGCTAGAGCCCAGAATACAGCGCTGGATTTGGGCCGAAGGTTGGACCTCCCTCCGTGACGCCCAAGAATGGGCTGTGCCTGTTCTGGTGCACGCCGATCAGGATGTCATCATCGCCGCAGCAACAGCCGCTGGCAAAACCGAAGCCGCCTTCCTGCCCATTCTGACGAATCTGCTCAATAACGATGATCCGCCTGGTGCGGTGCTGTACATCAGCCCGCTCAAGGCCTTGATCAACGATCAATGGGACAGATTAAGCCGACTCTGTGAGCAGCTTGAGATCCCTGTAGTCGCTTGGCACGGAGATGTCTCTTCCAGCAAAAAACACCGCTTTCTCAAATCATCTGAGGGAGTGCTGCTGATCACTCCCGAATCCCTTGAAGCACTGTTCGTCAATCGTGGCTCAAGTCTCGGCGGGGTATTCCAATACCTGCGCTATATCGTCGTGGACGAACTACACGCGTTCATCGGCAGTGAGCGAGGCAAACAGCTTCAGTCATTGATGCACAGGGTAGAACTCGCCGCAGGGAGGCGCCTCCCCAGGGTCGGGCTATCAGCCACCCTCGGTGATATGAGGATGGCGTCAGCGTTTTTGCGCCCAGGTAATGCCGATAACGTTACCGTGATTGAATCGAAAAACGCTAACCAGACACTTCAGGTGCAAGTTCGTGGCTACATTCAGCCGCCGATGAGTGAGCTTAAAAAGAAACCTGCTCAACCCAATGAGCAGGAGGGGAATGAAGACGAAACGGAAAACGAGGCAAGCCCTGACTTTGCGATCGCTGAGCATCTCTACAAGGTGCTACGCGGCAGCAATAACCTGATTTTCCCGAATAGTCGCTCCCAGGTTGAATGGTACGCAGACCAGCTGCGCCGACGATGCGAGAAAGACGGCGTGCCCAACGAGTTCTGGCCTCATCACGGCAGTCTCTCGAAAGACCTGCGAGAGCAAGCTGAACATGCATTAAAGGCGGGCGACCGGCCAGCATCGGCCATTTGCACTACAACACTTGAACTCGGAATAGACATCGGCAGTATCAAAACGGTAGTGCAAATTGGTGCCCCACCCTCCGTGGCAAGTCTGCGTCAACGGTTAGGACGTTCCGGCAGACGTCCGGGAGAGAAAGCAACGTTACGCGTTTACTGTAAAGAATCACCGCTCACGGATAAATCCGGCTTATCTGACCAATTACGCCAAGGATTGGTACAAACCATTGCGATGGTTCGACTGCTGACCAAAGGTTGGTTTGAACCTCCCAGAGCACAGGGCATTCATGCCTCCACCTTGGTTCAGCAATGCCTTTCCATCATTGCTCAATGCGGCGGCGCTTCGGCTGCCGACCTATGGAAAAACTTGATTGCTGAAGGCGCATTTCAAGGTATTGAAAAGCCGGACTTTGTGAAACTACTCAAATCTCTGGGTGAGCACGAATTGATCGTCCAGGACAGCTCAGGGTTGCTGCTGCCTGGAACAGTAGGCGAGCGCATGGTCAATCACTATGAGTTCTACAGCGCATTCACCAGTGATGAAGAATTCCGTCTGGTATGCGACGGTAAAGCCTTGGGCTCGGTCCCCGTGAGCCGTCCGCTGACCAAAGACCAACGCATTATCTTCGGCGGCCGTCGATGGCAGGTGCGTGATGTTGACCTGCAGGCCAAGGTCATCATCGTGTCAGCCGCACGAGGAGGGGCGCCTCCTCAGTTCGATGGCTTGGGCGCAATGGTGCATGACGCCGTACGTGAGGAGATGCGAGCAGTCTTGGCGGACTCCAGCCCCTGCCCTTTTATCGATCAAGGTGCCAAAGCTTTACTCGACGAGGCTCGAAAAACTTTTGCCTTATTGGGGCTTGGAGAGCGGTACCTTATCGAGTCGAGTGGGAAATGTTATTTGATCAGTTGGTTGGGGGATTACGCTAATGATGCACTGCGCCTGCTGCTCAATCATGTAGGTTTATCTTGTGATAACTCGGGTCTAGCTATAGAAATCGACGCGAGCATTGATCAGGCAAGAAATGCACTTGCGGATGTGGGCAGTCTGGATCCAAGCGATCTCGACTCGATACTTTCAGATGTGGAGAACATGTTGCGCGAAAAATGGGATTGGACGTTGCCAGAGACGCTGCTTATGAAATCTTTCGCATCCATATCGCTCGATATTTCAAACGCAGTACTTTTTGCCAAAAAGCAGCAAGGTAAATAGAAAAGTCATACATAGGCTGGCGATACCCACCGTGGATGGGGGCCGTTCTATCTCTAGTCCTCAGCCACTGCCACAAGTCAATCACCCGGAAAGTCGCTGGAAGCGGAGGATGAACTTACATGTACCTATAACTGACATATTGCCCAGCACTGGCTTTGCGCGAGCGGGCTCATTGTGCCTTAAGCAGCCCCTCAAAATCCGAAGCCTGAATCTCCGAAGCCCCACTCAACATATCCCGCGCCAACGCTCGCCGCTTACTTAACAACTCATCCAGCGTCGCTTCAAACGTCGGCATCGCCGCATCCCGAACCGTCGGATAGTACACGTACACATCCTTCTCCTGCCCAATCCGATAGGCCCGATCCGTCGCTTGATCTTCCTTGGCGGGGTTCCAGCAACGAGTGAAGTGAATGACGTGGTTGGCCGCTTGTACATTCACCCCAAAACCGACGGCGATGGTCGACAGGATGATGACTGCGAAACCAGGTTGCTCCTGGAACTGGTCGATCAACCTCTGTCGACTATTTGCGCTCTGACTGCTGGTACTGGTATCGCCATTGATCACAGTCGCCCGAAACCCGAAATGCTCCTGGATCGAGTGCTGCAACTCCCGCTGGATATCACGCAACTCGGTAAAGACAATAACCTTGTCACCGTTGCCAGCTCTTTTGATCGACTCAAGCGTCTGCATCAACCACTGCAGTTTCGGCGAGTTGTCGCGCAGTCGTTTGTCTGGCTGAACACTGTAAGGATGAGCGCAAATGAGCTTGAGCTTGTGCAGCAATCCGAGCATGCCAGATGTCTTTTGATCGAGCTGTTCTTCGATCTGCTGTTTCTGGCTGTACGCAGCTATTTCGGACAGGTAAAGATTGCGCTGCAAGGTATGCATGCCAAGGGAACGGCATGCTGTGTCTTCTATTTTGGCCGGCAGGTCTTTGGCAATGTCCTGCTTGGTCCGACGCAAAGTCTGTGGGTCGATAAGCCCGCGCAGGCGCTCCAGCGCAACCGTATCACGCTCCAATGCGGCTTCGATTGGGCGCTGATATTCACGACCGAACTGGTTCAGTCCCCCCAGAAAACCTGGCTGAATGAAGTCGAACAAACACCAGAGATCGATCAGGGTGTTCTCAACAGGCGTACCGGTGCACGCCACCCGAAATCTCGCCGGAATAGCTTTGATCGCCTGAGTGACGAGGGCAGCAGGGTTCTTCAGTTTCTGCGCTTCGTCGCACACGACGATCGACCATTGCTGGCGCGCCAGGGAAAACTCCTGATCGCGCAGTGTCTCGTAAGTCGTCAGGACGATTCGGGCGCCGCCCATCCAACCTGGGCGCAGCAAATTCTTGATGCCTTTGGCTTTCAAGTCCGTAGGGATTTCTTCTTTCTTGAACTTCACTGCACTCAAGGCTGAGCCATACAGCTTAAGTACTGGCAGCGCGTCAGCGAAAAAGAACCGGTGAAGCTCCCGCTCCCAGTTATCGAGCAACGAGACTGGGGCGACGATCAGTGTCGGCTTGGCCTGTGGGTACTTTTCCAGGTACCAGACCAAGAAAGTCAGCAACTGGATCGTTTTCCCTAGCCCCATGTCATCAGCGAGCAAGCAGCCTGACACGTCTGATGGGGACAAACGGAACAAGTGCTGCAGCCACGCCACGCCTTGAAGCTGATGCTCACGCAGGACGACTTCAGGCTTGAGCAAACCGGGCAACTCTGGGACTGCGTCCAAAGCGGCGCGCAGGGCTGCCTGACGAATTTGAACGTAGGTCGGTTCGTCAATGTTGTGGCCGATTTGCAGTACAGCGCGGCCCACCTTTTCCTGTTGCTGGACCAGACTGGTCTCGACAGGGGCGATCTTCCTCGACCAGGCAGCAAACAGTTGCTCGGCGACGGCAATCGAGAGCGGTGTTTCGGACTCTGGCAGACAGACCGTTTCATCACCGGCAGCGCGAGCTTCGTCCAGTCGCTGCTCAAACGCTTCAAATTGAGCACGGTCGGAAGGGTCCCAACGTCCAAGAACTTCTGCGTCAACGCCCAATGCCGCCACATCCTTCGGCAACCAGTTCTCGGTCGCCTCTTTGACGAGGAAAGGCGAAGTAATTTTTTCCGCCTCCCCGATGCCCGTCACACGGTCGCCATAAAGAGACAGGTCCAGGACGGAGTCGAACTCGATACCCGCTGCTTCATTTTGCCAACGCTTAAGCAGGTCGTTGATACCTGCCAGCTGGCGTAAATCAAAATCACTGAGTTCCAGCTCATAGCCCTGCCAGAAGCCTGCAGGCATGCCAGCGGCCAATTTCAGCTGTAACTCATGCACGAACGGTGCGAGCTCATAAGCTGCATTGAATTCAACTTCGATGGGCGGCTGCGGGGTTGGCGAGATCGGTTCGAGGGTCAGTTTTACCTGCTCAATGTGCTGTCCCGCTTCATCCAGTTTGGGCTCCAGATGAAAGCGATGAAAGAAAATCCCGGCCTCGACCAGCTCGTCCTCATAGCTCTGCGCATCCAGCACTTGTGCGGCACTATCGCCGAGAGCGCTGTAAGGGTTGCGGACGAAGGAAAGTGCATCGTCCCCAGCGACCCGACGGCCAGGCAACGAGCGCACATAGTCCAGTACAGATTTGACTTCAGGCTCAATCAGGACGTGGGTCAACGATCCATCATCGCTGGTCACCCGGTATCGATCCTGAACCTGATTGGCACCGTCGAAACTCACAAGCCAGTTTGCCGGCTGGCCTTCGAAGCTTGGTTCCAGCTCGATAACCGGCGTATTTCCGACCGTTGATTTTCGCGGGTTCAGCCGCAGGCTTTCGGGTTTGATAACGACGGTCTTATCCAAAAAACCATCCATACCTGCACCAGCCTTGCGCGCCAATTTCCTGATGCTGGCCCAGCCAATCTGGTTATTCACTTCACCCGGCTCATTTTGTTGAGCCAGATAGAGTTGGCGCACCGCACCGGTCAGTTTCCAGGACGACTCAGGCAGAATTTCCATTGTTCCGTGGTACTGAACGACGGCGCCCGTACGCTGCACCTGCACATTTGCGTTGGACTGCGGGTCACGCCATCCACTGACAGCGACCTTGAAGTCGTCGGAGGCAAGACTGCCCTGGCTGCTCAGTTGAGGGATGAGAGTTGTCTGTGGCGGTAACCCCAAAAGCGGCAGACTTGATAAATGCTCCGGCTCATCAAGCAGCCGATAGAGTTCATCCCACGTCAGAAGCCAGCGATCGCTCAGTTGGGAGACGAACTCCTCCTCTTCCAACTGATCCAGATAGCTTGCCAGCGGCCAGGACTCTGCGTTTTCCGCCAAGCTCAAGGAATAACAAATGCCCTGCTCTTCAATTGAAAAAGCAGGTTCAGTATTTTCTACCGGCGAACTCGGCTGCAGGCCAATCCCCTTTAGGAAACGCTTGAGCATTACTGCCTCCAGAACCGGAGTGGCTGGTGATTGACGGGCTTGAAGCCCAGGCGTTGGAGCGCAGCAACGGCGGCCAGGTCGTTGTTGTCAAGCTGGACCTGAAATGCACCGCCGCGTGCGCTCTGGTCATAGACTTTGTGTTTGACCGACTTCAGGGCGACACGGACTTGGTCTTCAAAAGCCATGGGGTTGGATGCCCCTGGAGTGCCGGCCTGACTCTGCACGCGAATGCCCAGTTTTCCGAGAGAGTCGTCAAACTTGAGAAGCCACCCTTCTATTCGAGTTGGTTTACTAGGTGCCGGCGTATGCAGCATTCGAGCCTTCGCACGATGAGGCTGCTTCAACTCAGAGGTCAGCTCAAGTTGAAACTTATCCGGATCGAAGGGCGATTTGTCGGATTCGTACACAAAACAAGCATTGCCGGTCCCGGAAAACTCAACAAAGAAATAGTTTCCGATCTGCATGACAACAGCGTTGTTGCGGCTGGAACCCCCGACCAAACGACTCAAGCGCCCTTTGTTCTTCTCACGGAAATGAACGAAGTCCCGTCCGCCGTCATTCCACGCATCCGCCCCCATAACAATTCTGGTGTAGCTCATTTGGTTGGCAAATCGCAGCCAATAGTGCAGACGCGATTGATCAACCTCGGTGTCTCCCTTCAACAGGTTGAAGAAGTGCTCCAGATCCTCCTTCGCGAACCACGCCACGACCATCGCGCAGACGTCTTTTTCAACATACTGCAGCCAGCTGTTTTGCCTGGAGCGGATCTGAGGGCTGCCCCAATTGTCGAGTGCTACCTGTTTGAGCAGCGACGACGGGGTTTCTCGATAGGCTGCCAAGTGATAACGCGACAGACATGCACTCAGAATGTCGTTCATGTACCGCGGATGCTGTCGACCGATATCGACAAGGTCGGCTAAGCGCCGAGAAAACTCTGCGTCATCCAACAGGAAAATACGAGAGATCAATACGTTAAAGATTCTGCGCCACAGCCAACTGCTGTCCGGGATCTGCGCGATCGTCTGCAATGCTGAAAGGTCGCTGATTTCACCCTTGAACATCTTGTCACCAAGCCTGGCACCTGCCTGCTCGGAAAAAAGTTCCTGATGTTGCTGGACGATATGTACCCATTCCTTCTCGCGTTTTTGCTGACCTCTGACGCAATCGAAGCCAAGCTGAACGTCTGCCCGCAACAGACACCAATTGGCGTTCTTATCAGGCGTGGCGGCCTCGTACCCAAAGTAGCTAAAGCACAGTGCCAACCAATCTCGACGGCTTAGCCTCCGTTTTTCGATACGGTGATGGATTTCTTTGTGCACTCGGTCAAAGAGCTGATCATCGTCCAGTATCGGCACGACTCCCTCACTCTTGTCCGAAAGACCGGCAAAAACCAAACGCCATTCTGAGGCGTTGAGTGGGAGTATATTGCGGAATTTGCTTATCGCTACGCGACGCTTTTCCTGAGGTGGCGGCAAAGCCTTTTCAGCGCGTTCGAATCTTTCGTAAAGATCAATTCCCGCAGCACCCAGACGGGGGAATCGCGCCAACGGTTCAGGCGCAGGCCCCACTCGATGCGTGGAAAGACTCAGGTTAATAGCGGCGGAAAGCCTCGCGATTGGGCTGGTCATCGATTCATCGCCAACTGACACTTTTCCATATCAGTATTATTGAACACCGGCACGTCTGGCTTGAGGTTGTCTTCCTTTTCCTTCAAGCCGAAGAACTGCATGCGCAACTCCACTCGCCGGCTTTCTTCCTTAGTGTCCTTAGCATTGTTGAACGACACACCGCCCGCCAAGAACATCGATCTGATTTGCTGTTGGTGCTCCGGCGACAAGCCGACTTGGAGCGGGCTGCGGCTATCGAGCAGGCTGCACATCACCCACTCTGAACGCTGCAGTGAAAGGTGCAGGTTATAAAGATAGGAGCCGTCGGTGTCTGTCGATCCTTCGATCACAACCTGCTTGAACCACTTCCGGCCTTCTTCACTGTTAGCCGCATCCAGAATCATCGGCACAACTTCTTGAAGTGCCGACTGGCCATCGTTGCTCAGCGCGTATTGGTTATGCCCAAAGCGGCCAGCATCACCGAAGCTAATTCGGTTGTCTTTGCAGTCCACGACGATGGTCTTGCTAGCAGTCTTCGCCTTAAGGCTCAGGTGCTCGCAGATCTGACTGATGTCCTTATTACGCTGCTTCTCCCCCTGCTCCGCCTGGTTAATACGCTGTGTCACGGAACTCAAAGCCGCCACCATGACCACGAGAAACAGAATCATCATCGCGGTCATCAAATCAGCGAAGGATATCCAGAAAGGCTTCTCTCCCTCGTCTTTTGAACGGGCAGCCGAAGGCATTTGCTTACCAAACATCGACTAGCCTCCGTTACTGCCTGATTCGTTCCATGATGTCGCCGAAGTCTTCGAGACTTTCCTTGACCCCCTCTACACCACCAGCGAGGCTCTTCACTGCTTTATCGAGCTCGGCATCCAGACTACCTAGGGTTTGCCTCAACACTCGATCCATGCCATCACCGAACTCTTTGAAGCCGTTACCCAGCACACCGCTGATGTTTTCCAGGTATTCATACACTTCACGGTTAAGCGCCTGCATCCGCTCGCTTTGAGCCTTCAGGTCCTGGAGATACTGGCTGCGACCGCTGGCCTCCCCTTGCGCACATGCGACAACGCCTTCGATGACCGCGAGAGTCTTCGCCAACGCTTCACGATTGTTTCGATAGTCCGCGACCACGGTGTTCAACTCACGTGATGCCTGTGCAAGTTCAGTACCTGCGCCCTGAACTGTGCCCATCAGCCCCGCAGTCGACTCACTGGCTCGTGCAACGCTTTGTCCGGCCGTTTCAAACCGCTCAGCCGCCGCCCGCATCTTGTCTGCGCCTAGCTGCATGCTCTGCAAATGCTGCTCTGTTTGGGCACTCAATGCCTTAACGGTGTCCTGTGCAGACTGCTGTTGCTCTGACACTGTTTGCAGCAACGCCTTGACCTGTTCGTCAAGACCGCCCACCAAGTCACGGGTGCCTTGATGCAGGTCAGCCTGTGCAGCGCGGGTGGTTTGATCCATCTGCTGCTGGCCGTGCTCCAATTGTTTGAAGACTGCCGAGAGTTGCTCACCCAGCACCTCAACGGAGCCTGCAATTTTCGCCATGGTTTCCTGTTGACCCTGGCCGATGTTCTGCTTGATCGACTCCACAAAAGCCTGGAGATTCTCAGCCATTGCCAGTTGGCGAGCCTCGCTTTGAGCAAACAACTTCTCCAATTGCTCGGCCATTCGAGCGCCTGCCCCCTCCCCTTCGTTGCCGATACGGGCAACCGAAGCCTGGAGATTGGCGAGCATCTCGTTCATCCCCGCTTGCATGGCGTTCTGTCCGGCCTGCATATCGGAGAGTAACTGAGCGATCATAGTCGAGCTGTTTTGGGTCGAGGACTCGCTGGCCGAACGCATATCTTGGATCAGCGTCGAAAAGCCTTGCTGCATCGACTGCATGGCGGCAACGGACTGACCAATCAGTTCGTGTAGACCGTTGAACTGTTGGCCGAACGTACCTTCCAGCTTGTTCATGAAGGCAACTAAAACATCCTGAAGAAGGTTTTGTACTTGCCCTGACTGGTCACCACTGACCGCCTGAACCGCACCCGCGATAGCTTCAAGGGGGGATTTGAGACTGTTCTCAATCGCACTGCTTACCTGATCGGCCAACAATTGCCCAGAATCACGGTAAGTCGTTGACAAAGTATCCGCTAATTTGAGGCTTTCGCGGACTTGGGTATCAACGAGGTTCTGCAGCATTTCCCGCAGATCGGTTACCAGGCTGTCCTTGAGCTGACGGGTTTGCACGGAGCTTTCAGCACTTGAGCGTACAAGCTCAGCTAGGTATTCCTCTCCCACACCACTATCAAAAAGCCCATCAATGGTTTCGTTGAACGTTTCAAGGAGCTTATAGCATTGGCCTAGGCGCCACTTCTCAGTAATCGTAACGACTATAGAAGCCATAATTGAGATAAAGGAGCCGATGAACGCAAACAATACGTCCTTGAGCAGCTTATCTACGCTGGCATTGACCTGCTCCGGGGTGCTTGGATCAAAATGTTGCAGGCCTAGCATCAAACCAAAGAAGGTTCCGACAATACCAATGCCGGTCAAAATGCCAGGTAAGTGTTTATAAAATTCGGTCCCCAGCGGTGTATCGACCACGCTTTGAGGTGAGAAAAAGTGCGCAGCCCCGGCGGTTGAGCGCGATCGGACAAGGACCTGTTCACCGTCCTGCAGCTCAAACTGATCATGCAGCGTTTCAGCGTACTCGTGCCAGGAGTGCTCCAAATTGCTTCCATTGAACAGTTGCTCCAGTTCAGAGCGCCGTTGAGGTGCGGCGAAAGCTTTCACGTCCCGCACGCGTTTAGTCAGAATTTTCAGCTGATTGCTAAGCTTGAAGGATCTACAAAAATAACGGACGAAATACCAAGCGCATAAAATGAAAACAAAACCGACTACAATTTTTGGTGCAATCAATTGCTCGGAGCTCGCTGCATCCCAAAGATGCAGCAGCGTCGAAAAATCCATACTTTCCGCCTTCAATTAAGCAATTTTGATGTTCGGGGCCCGCGTCACGCCAACAGCAATGCGTCGATCGTCAAACCCGATGCAGAGAGAAACCACATCGGACTCAACAATATTTTCGGGGCACAACGATCTCGGAATGGAAAGATGGCTGCTTCACTTCGGCCGATCAGAGACCATCCGTGGACAAAAAAATAAAATCATGTCCTTATGCCAGCACCTTAGCCTGAGCCTTGGCAACCGTAAAGCCAGAGATGATCGATGGGGCGCTAATCCTCAAGACTCGCTGCATTTGTTCGAGGCAACTTGAAGTATTTGTGCTGGGTTCATCGGCTCGATGACTGCCCGCTTTATACCCCGTCGGGCAGCGCCGCCTTCAAATCAAGTGTCTTGGCCGAAAATTATTGCTGCTGCTCTTCCAAGAGTCATAAGCCCGCACGCGAGGGTAAGACGCCCTCAATGTCTTAATCTGAGTATTCAATGCGCTGGGGGTCAACAGATGGGCGAATTAAGCATCCGAGTCTCTATTGCCGACTGCCCCAGACGGCGTGGATCGGCGACATTTCTGCCCGCGCAACGCCTCACACGCGTGCCAAGCCCCTCAAGAAAAGGTCAGCGCCCGTCGAGCGAGCGGTCCTCGTGAGACACCACCAACTGAACTTCAACGGGCCGATTTTCTGCGTTTGCTGGACTCAGGCCGGGTTTTGGTCTGGAATCACCGTAACCCGCCACAATCACTCGCAGTGATTGCCTCCCGTCCAGGGCCAACACCAACAATTTGCGCTCCTCCCGCGCCCGAGCAGCGGAGAGCGTGTAGTTATCGTCATAGACCGTGCAGTACCGCGCATAATCAGTGACCGGTCGGCTTACCTGCACATTGTCGATATACCCCTCGACCAATACCTGGCCTTGGCCGTAATCGTGAATGAAGGAAGCGACGCGAACGCTCAGTTGCGTGAGCGCCTGCCTGGCCTCATCGGTAATACAGGCGCTTCCATCCATACTAACCGGCACGCACAGACCAAGCAGCAGCAGTATTCAGCTCAACCCCCTCCCCTAACGTAGGCACCCCCTCCAAACGAATCATCAACCGCGTACTAGCCGCCTCCAGATCACCCCGCTCCAGCAAATCCAACCGATTAGCCCAATCCTGCATCATATGCCGCCGCAACTCGACATACTCAGCATGGTTATAGGTAGCACTAGTCTTGTCCGGATCCGCATGCGACAGCTGCGCATCAATCCAAGGCTTGGGATATCCGATTTCATGCAACGCCGTCGACAGCGTCGCCCGGATACCATGCCCCGTCAGCCGGTCTGCATACCCCAACCGATGCAGCGCGAGATTAAGGGTGTTTTCACTGATCCGCAGGCGCAGGTTATTACGACCAGCCAGCAAGTATTTCTGTGCCGGCCGAACCCGCGTCAACAGTTGCCGCACTATCTCAATTGCCTGGGTCGAGAGCGGTACGATGTAGGGCGGGATATCTTGCGCGCGCTTATTTTTCTTGCGCATTTTCAGTTGTAGCTGCTTCACCACCTCGGACGGAATGGTCCACAAACCTCGCTCAAGATCAAACTGACTGGGTGTCGCCCAGCGCAGCTCACCCGTGCGCACGCCGGTCAACAGCAACAGACGTATCCCTAACCGGGTTTGCAGTCCGCCGTAGCCATTCAGGGTATTTAACAACGCGGGGATTTCGGGCATGCGCAGGAAGGGTTGATGGTTCACCGGCGGCTTGGGCAGCGCGACAACATCCAGATCCGTGGCCGGATTTCGGTCCAGCCCCGGAAGCTTGACCATGGCGAAACGAAACAACTGGTTCAACCAGGTTCGGCATTTCTCGGCAGTGGTGAGCGCACCGCGCTGCTCGATATTCGAAAGCACCCTGAGCAAGTCAGGGCGTTGAATTTCGCCGATTGAGCACAACCCCAGAATGGGCATCACGTCTCTGTCAAAGATGCGACGAATTTGCGAGAGGGTGCTTTGACGACCTTCCTTGAGGGTGAGCGCACGATGCGCCAGCCACTGATCGTAGGTGCTTTTGAAGGTGTTTTCTTCGGCCAGTCGATCAGCTTCACGCTTGTTTCGGCGCTGCACCAAGGGATTGATGCCTTGCGCCAGCAACTTGTGCGCTTCGTCCCGCAAAGCACGCGCCTCACGCAAGGTAATTTCGGGATAGGTACCGAGAGACATGCGTTTATGCTTGCCGTGCCAGGCATAGCGAAAGTGCCACGAACGCCCACCTGAAGACCCAACCGCCAGAGAGAGGCCGTCGATATCACCGAGTGTGTAGTCTTTGCCCGTGGGCTTTGCGTGCCGAATGGCCGCGTCTGAAAGAGCCATTTTCTAGCCTCCTGAAGGTTGAATTCAGGGCTAGATGTTCAGCAAATGATTCGCCGGGCTCCGCTGACAATCCGATGTCGTAACCCACCCATTTGATGGACAAGATTATGGACAAAATCAGTCCAGAATCGGGTGGATTTCGATGGAAGTCGAAATAACGAAAAAAGACGCCTAAGCGTCTATTTCGTGGATCCCAGCGCCCAGTGGACATCTGTGGATCTATGTTTGGAGCGGGAAACGAGACTCGAACTCGCGACCCCGACCTTGGCAAGGTCGTGCTCTACCAACTGAGCTATTCCCGCTTGGTGATGCGCATTCTATAGAAATCTCGTAACCGGTCAACCCTTTGATTCAAAAAAGTTTTATTTCTTTTCAACGGTCGTGCGCAGATGAGGCCAGGCAGCACGCAGGTACTGGAGCATGGACCAAAGCGTCAGGCCAGCCGCAATCAGCAGCAAGGCGTAGCCAGTCAGGACCCAGAAAGAGAAGTCCGACGGGTTGGCCAGCAGGATCACCAGCGCAAGCATTTGCGCGGCGGTTTTCCACTTGCCCATGTTGGACACGGCCACATGAGCGCGGGCGCCGATTTCGGCCATCCATTCGCGCAGGGCAGAGACGACGATCTCGCGACCGATGATCACCGCGGCTGGCAGTGTGAGCCACAGGTTGCCGTGTTCCTGCACCAGCAGGACCAAGGCGACAGCCACCATCAGCTTGTCGGCCACCGGGTCGAGGAACGCGCCGAACGGAGTGCTCTGCTCCAGGCGGCGGGCCAGGTAGCCGTCGAGCCAGTCGGTGGCGGCCGCGAAGGCGAACACTGAGCTGGAGGCCGCATAGCTCCATTCGTACGGCAAATAGAACAACAGAATGAAAATCGGGATAAGCAGGACGCGTAGAACGGTGATCAGATTAGGGATATTCATCGGCACAACTGGCTACGAGGTGGAAAGGCATTCTATTCGCTATGCAGATTCGCATAAATCAACTCAGCGAGCTTTTTACTGATACCGGGTGCTTTGGCTATTTCGTCAATGCTGGCACGGGATAGCTCTTGCAAGCCACCAAAATGTTTAAGCAAGTCGCGACGTCGCGTCGGGCCAACCCCTGCCACCCCTTCCAGGGTTGAGGTTCGCCGGGTTTTGCCGCGACGGGCGCGGTGGCCGGTAATGGCGAAACGGTGGGCTTCGTCACGGATCTGTTGGATCAGGTGCAGCGCAGGTGAGTCGCCCTTCAAGGTGAACTCATGGGCGGCGTCATTCAAGTACAACGTTTCGAAACCGGCCTTGCGCGTGGCGCCCTTGGCCACGCCGAGCAGGATCAGGTCGGGCACCGCCAGCTCGTTGAGCACGTCGCGGGCCATGGACAGCTGGCCCTTGCCGCCGTCCACCAGCAGGATATCCGGTAACTTGCCCTCGCCGTCCTTCAGCTTGCTGAAGCGTCGCGTCAACGCCTGGTGCATGGCGGCATAGTCATCGCCGGCGGTGACGCCTTCGATGTTATAGCGACGGTAATCGGCTTTGATCGGCCCTTCCGGCCCAAACACCACACAGGACGCCACGGTAGCTTCGCCGCTGGAGTGGCTGATGTCGTAGCATTCCAGGCGCTGCGGTGGTTCGTCCAGGTTGAGGACTTCAGCCAGGGCGTCAAAGCGTGCGGCGACATGCTGTCGATTGGCCAGGCGTGCGCCCAGGGCCTGTTCGGCGTTGGTCACGGCCAGTTGCTGCCAACGGGCACGGGTGCCACGTACGCGGTGGCTGATGTCCAGCTCGCGGCCGCGCAATTCGTGGATCGCCTCGATCAGCGTGGGGAAATCTTCATGCACCACGTTGACGATCAGCTCCGACGGCAGGTCGCGCTCGGGACTGCTGACGTAATACTGGCCAAGGAAGGCGGCCATGACTTCGGCCACGTCCTCGTCAATACCGGTCTGCGGGAAAAAGTTCTTGCTGCCTAGCACCCGACCGCCACGCACGCTGATCAGGTGCACACAAGCGCCACCTGGATTGACGAAGGCCGCGATCACGTCCACGTCGCCGGTGCCGCCTTCCATGCTTTGCTGATCCTGCACACGGCGCAGCAGCGAGATCTGGTCGCGCAGTTCAGCGGCCTTTTCAAAATCCAGGGTGCTGGCGGCCTGCTCCATCGCGCCGGAGAGTTCGTCGGTGAGGGCATTGCTACGCCCTTCGAGGAACATCACCGAATGGCGAACATCTTCGGCGTACTCCTGCGGTTCGACCAGGCCCACACAGGGTGCCTTGCAACGTTTGATCTGGTATTGCAGGCACGGCCGGGTGCGGTTCTTGTAGAAACTGTCTTCGCACTGGCGCACAAAAAACGTCTTTTGCAACAGGCTCAGGCTTTCACGGATCGCGCCAGCGCTAGGGTACGGCCCGAAATACTTGCCCTTCTGCTTCTTCGCACCCCGGTGAATACTCAGGCGTGGGAAGTTGCCGTCGGATAAAAACACGTAGGGGTAGGACTTATCGTCACGCAGCAGGATGTTATAGGGCGGCCGCCACTCCTTGATCAGCGTCTGCTCAAGCAGCAGCGCTTCGGTTTCATTGGCGGTAATGGTGGTTTCGACCTGGGCGATACGCGCCACCAGCGCAGCGGTTTTCGGCGCGAGACCGGTCTTGCGAAAGTAGCTCGCCAGGCGGTTCTTCAGGTTCTTGGCTTTGCCGACATACAGCAGGCGCGCCTCGCTGTCGAACATGCGGTACACGCCAGGGCGGCCGCTGCAGGTCGAGAGAAAGGCACTGGGATCAAACGGTGTGCTCATGTCAGGCGCTGGCGTCCACCATGCCGTGGCGCACCGCGAGCAGGGTCAATTCAACATCACTGCTGATGGCGAGCTTCTCGAAAATGCGATAGCGGTAAGTGTTGACGGTCTTGGGCGACAGGCACAGCTTGTCGGAGATCGTCTGCACCTTTTGGCAGCCGACGATCATCAAGGCGATCTGGATTTCCCGCTCCGACAGCGCATCGAACGGTGAGTCGCTGACGGGTTGGAAGGACTTGATCGCCAATTGCTGGGCAATCTGCGGGCTGATGTAGCGCTGGCCGGCAAAGACCAGGCGAATGGCTTGCACCATTTCCGCCAGGCCTGCACCTTTAGTCAGGTAACCGGCTGCGCCCGCCTGCAAGAGGCGAGTCGGGAACGGGTCTTCTTCGCACACTGTCACCACCACGACCTTGATGTCCGGATGGCTGCGCAATAACTTGGTCGTGGCGCCTAGACCGCCGATACCGGGCATCTTGACGTCCATCAACACCACATCGGGTTTCAACTCTCGAGCCTTGATCAGGGACTCTTCCCCGGACTCGGCCTGGCCGACTACTTGCAGGCCATCGATGTCAGCCAGCATTCGTGTAATACCTGTACGAACGAGATCATGGTCATCGACTACTAGCACCCTAATCAAGCAGACACCTCGCGATATGGTCTTATAGGTTGCTGAACACCTTAGCAAAAAACCAAGGCGCAGACCTAGCTGCAAGCGTCATATATATAGTGTTTGAACGCACAGCAGCCGCCCACCGAGGGGTGGACGGCTCTATTTGCTGGGCAGCGGGTCAGGAATCCTGGGGCTGCGGCTTGATTTTTCCATTCAGCGAACCGGAATGTTCGGCCAAGGTCGACGTCAGGCGGCGGATCGCATCCTGGTCTTCCTTGAACATGGCGCGGTAATCGCCCAACACTTTCTCTTCGATGTGGCTCAGGTTCTCCAATTGGATCGGTGTTGCCGTACCGGTCAACACGTACAACACATCCACACCTCTTTCAGCGACACGGGATAAATAGTCCGCTTTAGGCGCACGCCCTCCACTTTCATATTTACCTTGGGCGTTGGCTTCAACGCCGCCGATTTCACCAAACACTTTTTGCGACAGGCCAAGTCGCTCTCTTTCTTGCCTCAAACGCGAACCAATTCCACTCATTTGGATGTATGATCCTAGTTGGCACACCCCAAGAGGTGACACACTCATCTCTTCGTTAAACGAACTTGAACGGTTTTGAACTATGCCCGGAATCCGTACTGCTGCACAAGCCAAGGCCTGGCTGGAACATCAAGGAAAGTCAGTTCAAGCGTTCGCCCGCGAACATGGCGTTGATCCGGCAACCACCTATCAAGTGCTCGCTGGGCGCAAAAAGGGACGGCGTGGAGAGGCCCATAAGGTGGCGGTCCTTCTGGGCATGAAAGAAGGGATCATCCTTGCTGAGGCAGATGGCCAAAACAACGATCAGGAAGTCGTCTCCTGAAGTCAGTATGCGCTTATTAGGATTGAGTGCATGGTTTAGCTTGATTGGCAGGCACGCTCCATGCGCCAGAAGCAGTCTTCCTCACCGACAATGCTCAACCCCATGCGCTGATAGAGCCGCCTGGCCGGGTTGGTCTTGAACACGGTCAAGCGCAACAGGCCCAGCGCCTGTGCCTTGAGTGCCATCTGTTCCAACACCCAACTGCCCGCGCCCAATCCACGACACGTTTCGAGCATATGCAGCTCTCGGATGTAGAGTGCGCGGCTGTCGCGGCTCAGGCTGATAAAGCCCATCACCGCATCATCGTTGCAGATCAGCCAGTTTTCACGGCCGGCCCAAGCGACATCGAAGCCATCGTTGGACCAGATCAGGTCGTATTGCTGGTAGTAGCGGCTCATGGCCTCCATGGTCAGGGTTCGGGCGAACGGCAGGTCCAGGTCCGTGGCTGCGCGTAAGTGAAACGCCATGTGTCCGTGTCCATTCCAATGAGAGTCTCCACAGCATATCGGCATGCACCTCATAGCCGTAAGTACCCCACGACAATAGAAATTTCTGATTGAAACCACCTGTACGCGTCGAGTAAGCTCTGCCCATCATTTGGAGACACACCATGTTGCAACTCACCCACACCCAGGTTTGCCCTGCTACCAGCGCCACGCGCTCGGTGTCGGCTACCCGTGTGAACGGTTCGAGCGCACTGGTCAGCTTTTATTTTGGGTATTGGTTTAGCCACTGGCGCGCCTGATACCTGAAATCGGCGCCCACTACTCAAGGGGTCGCCTACCAGAGAAATCTAACCCCCGGTCGGCTCCCCGACCGGGGGTTTTGTTTTTTCAGCCTCTAACACTTTTTGAAGAACACTTAAAGGACACACGACATGAACTACGCCACCTATTACCGCTACGACACCTCCACCGCATGGCGATTTAGCCAGCTCCGCTCGGGACAGCCTGCCGCCTCCGATCGGTCACCTCTTGGTGGCAAGCCAACACACGTAGCCCATACGGCCAATTGTCGAACACCCCAGTAGGGCAGAGCGCGCGGGAACAGCCCGCCGCTTGCCCAGGAAGCCTTGAATATGAACTCTGCCACCGCCGCTCTGCCGATCTCTGCACTGACCAGCGCCAACGAAGCCCTGACCCAGCGCCTGCCCAGCTCCCTTGAGCTCAAGCACCAACTGCCCCTGAGCCCGTTCCTCAACGAACAAGTCCACGCCCACCGCCAAGCCGTGCGCGCCATCCTCAATGGCGAAGATTCGCGTTTGCTGGTGATTGTCGGCCCGTGCTCGATCCACGATCCGGAATCGGCCATGGAATACGCGCGCAACCTGAAGAAACTCGCGCTGGAAGTCAGCGACCAGATGCTGCTGGTGATCCGCGCCTACGTCGAAAAACCGCGCACCACCATCGGCTGGAAAGGCCTGGCCTACGATCCTCACCTGGACGGCAGTGATGACATGGCCGCCGGCCTCACCCTGTCCCGCGAACTGATGCGCGAAATGCTGCGCCTGGGCCTGCCGGTCGCCACCGAACTGCTGCAACCCATGGCTGCCGGCTACTTCGATGACCTGCTCAGTTGGGTCGCGATTGGCGCGCGCACCACCGAATCGCAGATCCACCGCGAAATGGCCAGCGGCCTGGGCATGCCCGTAGGCTTCAAGAACGGCACCGACGGCGGTGTCGCGATTGCCTGTGACGCGATGCGCTCGGCGTCCCATCCGCACCGTCACTTCGGCGTCGACAGCCAGGGCCACCCGGCGATCATCCAGACCCCAGGCAACCCCGACACGCACCTGGTACTGCGCGGCGGGCACCGTGGGCCGAACTACGATGCGCAAAGCGTGGCGCAGGTGAAGCACGATCTGGCCAAGTCCAAGGTAGCGGCGCGCATCATGGTCGATTGCAGCCACGCCAATAGCGGCAAAGACCCGCTGCGCCAACCGGCGGTGTTCAACGAGGTGCTGGAACAGCGGTTGCAGGGCGACACCTCGCTGATCGGCATGATGCTTGAAAGCCATCTGTTCGAAGGCTGCCAGCCGTTGAGTGCGTCGATGAAGTACGGTGTGTCGATCACCGATGGCTGCCTGGGCTGGAGTGGCACTGAGCAGCTGCTGCGCAGCGCAGCGCAGCGGTTGCGCACCCAAGGCTAAGCGATCAAGGCGCTGCTACAGCGGGTACAGCGCCTCATCAAACTGCTCAAGCTTCGGAAACACCAAGGGCTGCTCGTCCGCCAGCCCTTGCAGCCGCTGCTCATACCCCACCAGGAAATCCCGCCGTGCCTCGTCGCTGATGTACGGCACATGCCACGCCACAAACGGTGGCAGCACGTCATACCCCACATACGCCAACGTGCCGCGCAGAATTGGCCGCAACATGTCCTCCAGCGGCCCATGAATCGCGCCCTCACCGAACATATGCTCGCGCCCGCCCAGGGTCACCGTGACCATCGCGCGCTTGCCTGCCAGCCCGCCTTGATCGTAAAAGCGCTTGCCGCCGTAACACACACCCGACACCAGCACCCGGTCGATCCACCCCTTGAGCATGGCCGGCGCCGAGAACCAGAAAATCGGAAAGTTGAGGATCAGCAGATCGGCCCACAGCAGCTTGTCCAACTCGCCCTGGATGTCCGCAGCGATCGACTGCTTTTTCACCCCCAGGCGCTGCTCCAGGGCATACACCAGGTAATCGGGATTCTCCCGCGTCGAAAAGTCCGCTGCCGACGCCACCGGGTTCCACTGCATGGCGTACAAATCACTGGTCTTTACCTCATGCCCCTGACCCTCCAGCGTGGCAACCGCCTGATCGCGCAAGGCCGCAGTGAATGACTGAGGCTCAGGGTGCGCGTGAACAATCAGAACCTTCATACAAACTCCTCAAACGGTATGCGCCGCCCGTTGGGCCAGCAAGTGATCGAGCCAATCCGGGTCCATCTCGGGCTCCGATGAAAACAGCAGCCCGGTGTAGTCCTGGTACGGCGGGGTGAAAATCGCGCTGCGGCTGCCCTGATCCACCACCCTGCCCCGCTGCATCACCACCACTTCATCGGCAATGGCACGCACGGTGGCGACGTCATGGGTGATAAACAGATAGGCCACGCCCAGTTGCTGCTGGAGGCGGTTGAGCAACTTCAGCACGCCCTCGGCCACCAGTTGATCCAGGGCCGAAGTGACTTCGTCGCAGATGATCAGTTGCGGGTCGGCCGCCAAGGCGCGGGCGATGCAGATGCGCTGCTTCTGGCCGCCGGACAACTCCCTCGGTTGGCGCTCCATGAACACCGCCGGATCCAGCTCGATCATCTCCAGCAACTCGGCGACACGAGCGCGC
This sequence comes from Pseudomonas sp. IPO3749, assembly GCF_013386605.1. NCBI lineage: Bacteria > Pseudomonadati > Pseudomonadota > Gammaproteobacteria > Pseudomonadales > Pseudomonadaceae > Pseudomonas > Pseudomonas sp. IPO3749. The sequence goes on from NZ_JACARN010000015.1 coordinate 136,513, forward strand.
ATCGCCTTGCCCTTGAGCCCCAAGTAAAACGTCAGCGGCCGGCCAATGATGTCGACGATGCGCTGGCGCGGGTTCAGCGCGGTGTCGGGGATCTGGTAGATCATCTGGATCCGCCGCAATTGCTCCTTGCTGCGCTGACGAAAGTCGACCGGCAACGCCTCGCCGTCGTACAGCACTTGCCCCGCCGTGGCCGGCAACAGTCCGGTAATCAACCGCGCCGTGGAGCTCTTGCCGCTGCCCGACTCGCCGATCACCGCCAGGGTCTGGCCGCGATAGAGCTTCATCGACACGTCGTGCAGCACCGGCTGATGCCCATAACTGGCGCTCACTTGCTGCACCTCCAACAACGGCACTTGCTGCACCTCCAACAACGGCACTTGCTGGTCCGGACAGGCCTTGGGTTCGGTGCGAAAACTGCGCACCGCCCATAGGGATTTGGTGTAATCCTGCTGCGGCTGGCTGAGCATGCTGCGGGTGTCCGCCTCCTCCACCAGCTTGCCGTGGCGCAACACCATGATGCGATCGGCCATCTGCGCCACCACCGCCAGGTCGTGGCTGATGTAGAGGGCGGCGCTGCCGTAGGTTTTCACGGCATCGCGGATCGCCGCCAGCACTTCGATCTGTGTGGTCACGTCGAGGGCCGTGGTGGGCTCGTCGAAGATGATCAGGTCCGGGTGGCAGGCCATGGCCATCGCCGTCATGACCCGCTGCAGCTGCCCACCAGAGACTTGATGGGGATACCGTTGGCCGATGGTTTCCGGGTTGGGCAGGCGCAACACACGGTACAGTTCCACCGCCTCACGCTCGGCCTGGGCTCGATCAATGCCACCGTTGATCACCGCCGTCTCCACATGCTGGTCGATCAGGCGAAGCGCGGGGTTGAACGACGCCGCCGCGCTCTGTGCCACATAGGCAATGCGCAGGCCACGCAATTTGCGCAGCGCCTCGGGCCTGGCCTGCAATAACTGGATACCGTCAAAACACACCGAACCACCGGTGATGCGGCAACCGTCCCGCGCATACCCCATCGCCGCCAGCCCCAGGGTGGATTTACCCGCCCCCGACTCACCGATCAAACCCAGCACCTCGCCGCGTTGCAGGGTCAGGTCAATGCCCTTGATCAGCGGATGCCAGGCGTCTTCGTAATGCCCTTCGATCTGCAGGTTGCGGATTTCCAGCAATGGCTTGTCCATCCTCAACACTCCTTCAGGCCACTGGATTTATGCAGCATCCAGTCGACGACAAAATTCACGCTGACGGTAATCAACGCCACCGCCAGGGCCGGCAGCAACGGGCTGATGTCGCCGAAGGTGATCAACACCGCGTTATCACGCACCATGCTGCCCCAGTCGGCAGTCGGCGGTTGAATGCCCAGGCCGAGGAACGACAACGCGCTGATAAACAGGAATACAAAACAGAAGCGCAGGCCGAATTCGGCAATCAGCGGCGCGGCGGCGTTGGGCAACACTTCGCGGGTGACCAGCCACCACAGGCCTTCGCCGCGCAGGCGGGCAGCTTCGACAAAGTCCTGCACCACCACGGTCATTGCCACGGCACGGGACAAACGAAACACCCGCGTCGAATCCAGCAAGGCAATCACCAACACCAGCGACGTGGCGTTGGTGCCCACGACGCTCAGAATCAACAACGCGAAGATCAGTTGCGGGATCGCCATCAGCACATCCACCACCCGCGACAAACCCTGGTCGATCCAGCCGCCCTTGATCGCTGCCACCAAGCCGCTCAAGCCACCCAGCAAAAACGCCAACGTGGTGGTCAGGAAAGCAATGCCCAGCGTGTTGCGCGCGCCGTAGACCAAACGACTGAACATGTCGCGCCCCAGGTTATCGGTGCCCAACAGGAACTTGCCGCTCCAGGGCGCAAAACCCTCGCCCACCACCTGGGTCTCGCCATAGGGCGCCAGCAACGGCGCAAACACAGCCACCGCGATGTACAACAGAATGATCAGCAGGCCGAACTTGGCGCTCAACGGCGCACGGGCCACTTGGCTCAACAGGTTCATGGACTACCCCTTGGGATGCATCAGGCGTGGGTTGCTGGCGATGGACAACACGTCCGCCCCGGTATTGAGCAGGATATAAGTGGCGGCAAAGATCAGGCTGCACGCCTGCACCACCGGGATGTCGCGCTTGGACACCGAGTCCACCAGCAACTGGCCGAGGCCCGGATAGACAAACACCACTTCGACCACCACCACCCCCACCACCAGATACGCCAGGTTCAGCGCGATCACGTTGACGATCGGCGCCAGCGCGTTGGGCAGCGCATGCCGCCAGATAATCCGCGACTGGCGGATGCCCTTCAGGCGAGCCATTTCGATATAGGGGCTGGCGAGCAAGTTGATCAGGGACGCGCGGGTCATGCGCATCATCTGCGCGATCACCACCAGGCTCAGGGTTGCCACCGGCAGCACCGAGCGTTCCAAAATCGTGCCAAAGGTGGCATCCGGCGCCAGGTTGGACAGGCTGGGGAACCAGCCGAGTTTCACCGAGAACACCAGGATCAGCAGGTAGGCAACGAAGAACTCCGGAAACGACACCGCGCTCAACGCCGAGGTATTGAGCAGCCGATCGAACCAGCTGTTGCGGTACAGCGCCGCCAGCATCCCCAGCACCAGCGCCGTGGGCACCGAGACCAATGCCGCCAATGCAGCGAGGCTCAGGGTGTTGCCCAATCGCGCACCGATCAAATCGGCAATCGGTCGCTGATTGGCCAGCGACGCACCCAGGTCACCGTGCAGCAGGCGCAGCAGCCATTGGGCAAAGCGCGTGAACGGCGGCAGATCCAGGCCCAGCTGCGCCCGAAATGCCGCCACGGTTTCCGGCGTGGCAGACTGCCCGAGTATAGCCTGGGCAATATCCCCCGGCAGCATGCCCACGGCGAGAAAGATGATCACCGACACGGCGAACAACGACAGCACACCCAAGGCCAGGCGCTGCAGGACCAGCTTCAACAGGCTATTCATGGTGCCACTCCTCAGGCCTGCCACCACCGCTCGATCAGTCGCAGCCCATCCAACTCACCATAGGGCGCGGTCAGCGGCCCGTGGCTGACCTTGTTCGAACGCGCCGCCACCGAGCTGGCAAACAGCGGCACAATCGCGCCGCCGTCATCCCGGCACAGGGCCTGCATTTCGTTGTACATCTCCTGGCGCAACGGCGCGTTCATCTCGCCACGGGCGGCGTTGAGCAGTTGGTTGAAACGCGGGTTGTCCCAATGGGTTTCATTCCACGCCGCGCCTTTGGCGTAGCCGATGCTGAACATGCGGTCGGCGGTCAGGCTGCTGTACCAGAACGAGGTGGTGAACGGCTGCTTCATCCAGACGTTGGAGAAGAACCCGTCGGCCGGTTCACGCACCACATCGATGTCGATACCGGCCTGGCGCGCCTGCTCCTTGAACAAGACCGAGGCGTCCACCGCACCGGTGTAGGCTGCGTCGGAAGCCTGCAGGCGCACCTTGAGCGACTCCACACCGGCCTTGCGCAGGTAGAAACGCGACTTGTCCGGGTCGTAGGTGCGCTGCTCGAGGGCCGCATTGATAAAGTGACTGCCGGGCTGGATCGGGTGGTCGTTGCCCACCAGGCCGTAGCCATGCAGCACGGAGGCCAACAACGTCTCGCGGTTGATCGCATGCTTCATGGCCATGCGGATGTCGTTGTTCTTGAATTCGTTGCTGTCGCACAGCATCGGGAAGGTGTAGTGCTGCGCGCCCTTGGTTTCTTCGATCACCAGGCCAGGGTTGCGCTTGAGCAGCGCCACGGTTTTCAGGTCGACCTTGTTGATCACATCCACCTGCCCGGTGACCAGCGCATTGACCCGCGCGGCGCCGTCGGCAATGGCAAGCAATTCAGCGCTGGCGAAGTGCGCGCGACCGGGTTTCCAATAGTCTGGGTTGCGTTCCAGGTCCATGCGCACACCGGGTTCGAAGCTTTTCAGGCGATAGCCGCTGGTGCCCACACCGGCTTGCCAGTCCGCCACGCCGTCCTTGGCGGGCATGATCACCAAGTGGTAATCAGCGACGACATACGCAAAGTCGGCGTTACCCGAATGCAACTCGAACACCACCGCATCGCTGCCCTTGGCGGTCACGCTGGCGACATCGCCCAGCACGGTCTTGGCGGCGGAGGTGGACTTGGCGTCCAAGTGGTGATTGATCGAGACCACCACGTCGTCGGCGGTCAAGCTTTTGCCGTTGTGGAAGGTCACGCCGGGGCGCAAGTGGAAGGTCCACACCCGCGCATCGGGCGTGGATTCAAAGCGCTCGGCCAATTCGGGAATCGCGCTGCCGTCCACCGCGATTTCCGTGAGGGTGTTGTACACCGCCGAGAAACCGACAAAGGTGAAGGTATCAACCCAGGAACCCGGATCGCGGGAATCAGTGGTGCTGCCACCGGCCAGGCCCAGGCGCAACACGCCGCCCGGCTTGGGCGTGGCGTCTGCGGCAAAGGCCTGCAACGGCAAGCCCATGGAAAACGCCGCGGCCACCGCGCCAGCCACGGCGCTGTGTTTGAGGAAGTCGCGGCGGTGCATCGCTTGAGTCATTTTGTTGTTGTTTTCGCTCATGGTCTTGTCTCTCTAAAGGTCAACAGGCACAGGCATGTTTCAACTCGATCAAGGTCACGCCATTGCGTTTGAACGCGTTGCGCAGGTCCGTCTGCAATTCATCCAGGGTGCGGGGCTGGTTCACGGTGCAACCGAACGCCTGGGCGAACAGCGCGAAATCCGGGTTGCGCGGCAGCACGCCGATGGGCTCGATATCGAGGCTCAACATGTCATCGCGAATCTGGCCAAGCGCGTCGTTGTTCCACAACAGCACCACCAACGGGCTGTCCAGTTCCTCCACGGCAGTCGCCAGTTCCTGGGCGGTGTAAAGGAAACCACCGTCGCCCACCAGCACCAAACCCGGCCGCTGTGGCGCGCCAAACTTGGCGCCGATACCTGCGGGCAGGCCGTAGCCCAAGGTGCCGTAGCCGGTAGGATGCAACCAGCTGCGCGGCGCACGGCTGCGGTAGGCGTAATTGCCGGTGTAGGCCAGTTGGGTCATGTCGCTGCTGATAAAGGCATTGGCCGGCAATTCGGCTTCGATACGGTCGAGAATGGCTTGGTGGATGGACTGCAAGGGGCCGTGCCCCAACTCGACTGCCTGCAACAACGCCCTCACTGTCGAGACGGCGGCTTCAGCGTCGCGCGCTGTGGCCGGCAGGCGCTCCAGCAAGGCCAGCACGGTCTGCTGTGCATCGCCTTTGAGCGCCACGACACAGGGGTAGAAATCATTGAATTTGCGTGCATCGATATCCACCCTCAACAACTCGCCGTTGAGCGGCAAACGCTCACGCCAATAGTCGGTGTCGGCCATTTCCGTGCCGACCGCCAGCACCACATCCGCCTCGCTGATCAGTTGCCAGCCGGGTTCGACGCACAGGGTAGAACCGGCATTCAGCGGATCATTGAAGGGCAGTAAACCCTTGCCGGCCACGCTGGTGAAGAACGGCGCCGCCAACTGAGTGCTCAAGCGCTGCAAAGCCTCGCCCGCCGCCAATGCACCGCCACCGGCAATGATCATGGGCCGCTTGGCTGACGCGAGTTTGGCCACGGCCTGCTCCAAGGCTTCAGCCGACGGCAAGCCGCGACCAGGGCGGCGCACTACCTCGCTGCTCCAGTCCCGCTGGATCGGCGCGGCCAACACGTCCAGCGGCACCGAGATATGCACCGGACGGGGTCGCTCGCTGTCGAACACCGCGTAGGCGCGGGCGACCAATTCAGGCAAATCCTCGGTGCTCAGTGCCACCGCCGAAAACGCGGTGATAGGCGCCGTAATGGCGCGCTGGTCCTGGGTCTCATGCAGGATGCCCCAACCTTTGCCGAGGCTGGCGGTGCTGTTGACGCTGGAAATCACCAGCATCGGAATGGAATCAGCGTACGCCTGGCCAATCGCGGTGGCGGCATTGGTCACGCCGGGACCGGTGATCACAAAACACACCCCCGGCTTGCCGCTGACCCGCGCGTAGCCGTCAGCCATAAAGCCGGCACCTTGCTCATGCCGCGTGAGCACATGGCGAATGCCGCTGCCGGGCAGGCCGCGATACAGCTCCAGGGTGTGCACACCGGGAATGCCAAAGACCGTGTCGACGCCATAATTGGCCAGCAACCGCACCAGGGCCTGGCCGCCGGTCAGGGTGTTATCGTGCATGTTCATCTCCTAGACGGATCAACGCATCGACCGCCGTGGCGCCCTGGGCATTGACCAACAATGGGTTCACATCCAGCTCCAGCAATTGCCCGGCATTGGCGCAGGCGTAGTCGGCCACGGCCCGAATGGCCGCCACCAGCGCCTCCAGATTCGCCACTTCACGCCCGCGAAAACCCTGCAATAACGCGGCACTGCGCAGGCTGAGCAAAGCGTTGCGGATGGCACCGTCGGTGGTCGGCAACAACAGGCTGCGGCTGTCCTTGAGCAGCTCCACCAGGATGCCGCCGGCACCGATGACCAGGGCCAGGCCAAAGTCGTTTTCGCGCTTGATACCCACGATCAACTCGGCCAATGGCGGCGTCGCCATCGACTCCAACAGCAATTGATCGAAAACGACATGCGGCGCATAAGCGCAGAGATGCTCGCGCATCTGCTCAAGTGCGGCGGTCAGGGCCATGCCGTTCTGCAGGTTCAGCACCACGGCCCCGGCCTCGGTCTTGTGCGGCAACTGTGCGCTGACCGCCTTGAGCACCAACGGATAGCCGAGCAGTTCTGCATCACTGACCGCCCTACCCGGCGTACTCAGCACGCCGGCCGGTGTGGTCAGGCCGAACGCACGCAAGGCTTGCTTGGATGTCCATTCGTCCAGGGCCCCGCCACTGCCATCCAGGGCTTTTGGGCACAAGGGTTCGAGGATCGACTCGCCTCGCTCCAGCAACACGCACCGGTTGCTTTGGTAGTCGGCAATCCGCCCCCAAGCCGCCAGTGCATCCTCTACGCCTTGCAGCGCGGCGATCCCCTGAGCATGCAGACGCTCGCGGGCATGGGCCGGCAACAGTTCGGGAAATGCCGAGGTGACAAATCCGGTCTTGCCATGCCGGCCGAGCGCTGCACAAAACAGCTCCAGCAACAGGTCGCACTCCTTGCGCTCGCCGGTGAACTCGGCCGGGTAATCCAGCACCAGCATGGCGGCATCGGCGTCGGTTCGTAGCGCGGTGTCGAGCATCGTGTTCAGGGCATCACGGTCGCCCCAGATGGCGGTGGTGAAATCCAGCGGGTTGACCAGGTTGGCGTAGCTGGGCAGCACCTGGGCCAGTTCAGCACGTTGCTCTTCGTCCAGTTTCGGCAAGGCCAGATGATTGCGTTCGGCATAGTCGGCAATCAGCCCCGCATCGCCACCCGAACAGGCCAGTGCAATCAGACGGTTGCCCGCTGGAAGATTGCCGCAGGCGGCCGCCTTGAGGGTTTCGACAAAACTCACCGGCCCGCTCACACGGATCACGCCCAGGCGCGCAAACAGGCTGTCGTACAGCGCGTCGGAGCCGGACAACGAACTGGTGTGACTCAAGGCCAGTTCGGCGCCGATCTGCGACACGCCGGTTTTCAGCGCAATGATCGGAATACCTTTCTCCAGCGCCTTGTGCGCTGCTCGGGCAAAACCGGGCACATTCTTCAAGCCTTCCAGGTGCAGGCCGATGGCGGTGACGCGCGGCTCGTCGAGCAACACATCCATCAATTCGGCAACGCCCAGTTGTGCCTGGTTACCCACCGAAGCCATGTAGGCCACCGGCAGCGAACGGTCGCTCATCGACAGGTTGTAGGCGAAGTTGCCGCTCTGGGTGAGCACCGCCACGCCCTTCTCCACCGACTTGCCGCCGTGGGCCACCGGCCATAGGGCCGCGCTGTGCAGGTAATCCAGCAGGCCATAGCAATTGGGGCCGAGCAAGGCCATATCGCCCGCAGCCCTTGATAGCTGCTGCTGCATGGCGGCGCCGCTGGCGCCGGTTTCGGCAAAACCGGAGGCGTAGCAAATCGCGCCACCGGTGCCGATAGCGGCCAGTTCAGCCACGCAGGTCAGCGTCAATTCACGGTTGATGGCGATAAACACCGCATCCGGCCCACAGGGTAAATCGGCCACGCGGCGCACACAGGGGATGCCATCGAGGCTGTCATGTTGCGGGTTGACCAGCCACATCGGCCCGGTAAAACCGCCGTCGGCGCAGCGCTTGAGCGCGCGCGCCATGCTGCGTCCACCCACGAATGCCAGGTGCCGGGGCGCCAGCAGGCGCTTGAGGTTGTCGCGAATAGCCTGGGACATACGCTCTCCTCGCCGCTTAGCGCAACAGTGGCCGCAACAGTTCACGGGCGATGATATGGCGCTGGATTTCCGACGTACCTTCCCAGATCCGTTCGATCCGCGCATTACGCCAGATGCGTTCAACCGGCCCCTCATCCATCAAGCCCATGCCGCCGAAAATCTGCACCGCCTCATCGGCAACCTTGCCTAGGGTTTCGCTGGCAAACAGCTTGGCCATGCCGGCCTCGCCGTCGGTCATGCTGCCTTGGTCCATTTTCCAGGCGGTGTGCAGGGTCAGCAGTTCAGCGGCGCGAATCTGCGTGGCCATGTCGGCCAGCTTGAAACTCACGCCTTGGTAGGTGCCGATCGGCTGGCCGAACTGTTTGCGGTCCGCCGCCCATTGCAACGACACATCCAGCGCGCGCTGGGCCTGGCCGACGCAGTTGGCGGCCACCATCACACGGCCAGCGGTGAGCCAGGCGTTGGCCACTTCCCAGCCTTTGCCCACTTCGCCCAGTACCTTGGACGCCGGGACGCGGCAGTCGTCGAAGAACATTTCATAGGTGTGATAACCCCGGTTGCTCACGCACTTGGGGCCACGGCGGATGGTCATGCCAGGCGTACCCCGATCCACCAGGAACGAAGTCACCGCATTGCGCTGTCGGCCGTTGTGTTCGTAGGTATCCGTGACCGCAAACACGATGGCGAAATCGGCGTGCCCGGCGTGGCTGATGAAGTGCTTGCTGCCGTTGATCACGAAGTCATCGCCACTGCGCACGGCGCGGGTCTTGATGGCATTGGCGTCGGAACCGGCGCCGGGTTCGGTCAAGGCAAAACAGTCGATTTTCTTGCCTTGCACACAGGGCAACAGGTAGTCGCCAATCTGTGAGCCCGTGCACGCCATCAGGATCTTGGAGGGCCGCGCGACAAACACATGCAACGCCCAGGAAACGTTGGACAACTCACGCTCGATCAGCGCCTGGGACAGGTAGTCCAGGCCACCACCACCCACCTCTTCCGGCATGTTGAAGGCGTAGAAACCGGCAGCAATCGCCTTGTCGCGAATCTGCGCAGCCAGCTCCGGCGAGACCTCATCGGCACGGTCTACCGCCTCTTCATGGGGCAACAATTCCTTGGCAACAAAACTGCGTACCGCGTCCACCAACATGTCTTGTTCTTGGCTGAGTTGGAAATTCATGGCGCTACCTGTTCGGGGTGTTGTTGTTATTGGCCGGAGAAATTCGGGAAGCGTTTTTCCAGGGAAGCACGCAAGGCTTCGGCGCCATCGGCACTGCGTCCGCACAACAGGCCAGCGGCCAGTTCGGCCTGCAGTTGCTCGGGCAGGCTGCGCTCGGCGCCTTCACGGATGAGGGTCTTGGTCTGGGCGAAGGCGAAGGTCGGGCCGTTGGCCAGGCGCGTGGCGAGTTCGGCGGTGTGGGCGTGCAGTTGATCATCCGCGACCACTTCACCGACCAGGCCGGCAGCCAGGGCGCGGTCGGCGCTCCATAGCTCGTCAAGGAACAGCAGGCGCTTGGCTTGCTCGCTGCCGATCAGGCGCGGCAAGTGCCAACTGGCGCCAGCGTCGGGCGAATAGGCCATGCTGGTGTAGCCGGCCTTGAAGCGCGCCGATTGACCGGCGACGCGCAGGTCGCAGCACAGCGTCAGGTCCATGCCCGCGCCGACGGCGGTGCCGTTGATGGCGGCAATCGTCGGTTTGTCGAGGCTGTGCAGGCGGGTCATCAAGGCGTGGGCGGTTTCGGTCCAGCCGTAGGTTTCGAGGGCGCCACGGGCTTCGGCGTCGGCCCACTCAGCCAGGTCGGCCCCGGCGCAGAAACTGCGACCGTTGCCGGTCAACACCACCACACGCACCGCAGGGTCGGTGTTGAAGGCATCGAGCAAGGCGTGCAGGTGCTTGAGGGTGGGAATGTCCAAGGCGTTGCGCTGTGGGCCACGGTTAAGGGTGATCCAGGCAACGCCAGCTTGCACTTGAGTGAGCACGGGCGAATCGTTAGTCATGGCTTCCTCGAATTATTTTAGTTGGCTTGAGGGGTGCGACATGAGGCGATACTAAACAAGTGTTCAGTAAGAAGGCAATCGGCAAACTGCAAATATTTTCAGAAGGGGAAATGGCCGACCTGAACCTTGCGTTCAGGCGGCCGCAGAAGGCTCAGGGCTTGAGCTGATAACGCTGGCGACCACCGGCCTGCAGGCCATCGACCCAGGCTTCGCAGATCTGGATACCCTGCTCCGGTGTGAACGTGCCGGGGTTGAGCCCCGACTCCAGCCACAACCCGTCGAGCAGCGCGCTCAAGCCGATGGCGGCCAGATCGGCGTCGAAGTGCTTCCAGCCCTCCTCCCTGGCCATGTCGGTCAGGGCCGAACGCATGATGGTGCGGTACTCGCCATAGGAGTGTTCGTGAGCCAGGTTGATCGCCGGCGCGGTCTTGACCGCGCCCCAGAACACCAGCCAGGCATCCAGCAGGTGCGGGTCGAGCAATTCGGCGGAAAACGAGCCACGGAACAACGCCGACAGGCGCTCCCGCGGGTTCGGCGGCGCCTTGGCCATGGTTTCGCGCAGCAGGCTCATGACCTGGTCGGTGATGGTGCGATAGGCCTCGGCCACCAGCTCATCCTTGCCCGAATAGTGATGGCTGATCAGCCCCACCGACACCCCGGCCTCGGCGCTGATCTTGCGGATCGACGCACCCTGGAAACCATCACGCTTGAGACACGTGAGCGTGGCCTGGACCAGATTGGCCTTGCGCACTTCCGGGTCCATCCGGGAAAAACGGGATTCCTGGGTCATGCGGCAAATTCCTACGATTGAGTCGGCAGCACGACTCTACCTCAGTCGCGATAGCCCGGCGACACCCGATCCAGCATCCGCAGCAACGCCGCCCAGGCCAGTTGCATGGCGTCCAGGTCGACCAACTCACCCTCTTCCAGCGGTCGCCCAGGGTTGTTGAATTGCTGCTCGGTGTAGGCGCACACCTCGGCGGACGGCAGCACCAGCTTGCCGCACGCCTGGGCGGCAATCTGGATATCGCAGGCCTTTTCCAGGTAATACATGCGCAGGAACGCCTGGCTGACCGTCTCGCCCACCGTCAGCAAACCATGGTTGCGCAGCATCAGTACCGGCTTGTCGCCCAGGTCCCGCACCAGCCGCTGCTGCTCATCCATGTCCAGCGCCACGCCTTCGTAGTCGTGGTAGGCCACCTTGCCGTAGAACTCCATGGATATCTGGTTGACCGGCAACAACCCGCACTCCAAGGCCGCCACAGCACAGCCGGCACGGGTGTGGGTGTGCAGCACGCACTGGGCGTCTTCGCGGGCGCCATGAATTGCGCTGTGAATCACGAAGCCCGCCGGGTTGACCGCATAAGCCGAGGGCTCCACGGCGTGACCGTCCAGGCCGATCTTCACCAGGCTTGATGCAGTGATTTCGTCGAACATCAGCCCGTAGGGATTGATCAGGAAGTGATGCTCGGGCCCCGGGATGCGCACCGAAATATGCGTGAAAATCAGATCGCTCATGCGGTAGTGCGCAATCAATCGGTAGCAGGCGGCGAGCTGTTCACGCAGCTGCTGTTCGGTGGAGTGAGTCATTTTTATTCTCCAGGCACGGGGTTGATGAAGGCGACGCTAATCCAGTCGCCAGTAAAAAAACAAGTTGATTTTTTACTGGCACTCGCCTCCTATAGAAAAATAACAATAACAGCGCCTGGAGTCTCTGCACCATGTCGCACCCGACCTTTCCCCATCTGTTCGAACCGCTGGAACTGCGTGGCAAACGCCTGAAAAACCGCATCATGTCCAGCGGGCATGACACCTCTATGCCCACCGATAACCGGGTCAATGCGCAGTTGATCGCCTATCACCGCGCACGTGCCGAGGGCGGCGTGGGGCTGATCGTGCTACAGGTGGCCGGGGTGCATGACAGTGCGCGGTATACCTCCCATGTGCTGATGGCGACCGACGACAGCTGCATTGACGGCTACCGCGAACTGGCCGAGACCTGTCACGCCCACGGCACTATGGTGCTGTCGCAGATCTTCCATCCTGGACGCGAAATCATGGAGTCCGCCGATGGTCTGCTCGCCGTGGCGTATTCGGCGTCAGGGGTACCCAATGAACGCTTTCGCGTGATGCCACGAGCGCTGGACCAGGCGATGATCAACGAGATTGTCGCGGGTTATGCATCGGCGGCCAGGCGCTTGCATGAGGCCGGGATCGATGGGGTTGAGGTGGTCGCCAGCCATGGGTATCTGCCAGCGCAGTTTCTCAATCCTCGGGTAAACCGGCGTACCGATGATTACAACGGTTCTCTTGAGCATCGAATGAAGTTCTTGAGGGAAATCATCGAAGCCGTGAGGGCCGCCACCGACGAACAGTTCATTATCGGGCTGCGTATTTCTGCCGATGAACGCGATCCCGAAGGGCTCACTGAAAACGAGTCCCTGGAAGCCGTTCAACACCTGCAAACCCAGCTGGATTACGTGCATATCGTCGCAGGTACATCAGCGTCACTCGGCGGCGCGATCCATATCGTGCCACCCATGGCGATTGCCGCCGCGTACCTCGCCAACGAGGCGGCGACGTTCAAGGCCAGTCTGTCGATTCCGCTGTTCGTCACCGGGCGTATCAACCAACCCCAGGAAGCCGAGCTGATATTGGCGCGGGGCCAGGCCGATGTCTGCGGCATGACGCGTGCGTTGATCTGCGATCCACTGATGCCGGCCAAGACCCTTGAGGGCCGTGCCGAAGATGTACGAGCGTGCATCGCCTGCAATCAAGCCTGCATCGGCCATTTTCACAAGGGACTGCCGATCTCCTGTATCCAGCATCCCGAGACCGGCCGCGAGCGGGTGTTTGGTGAATTGCAACAGGCAGTGAAGACCAAACGCATCATGGTGGTGGGTGGTGGCCCGGCAGGCATGAAAGCAGCGGCAGTCGCCGCGCAACGCGGGCATGATGTGACGCTATACGAAGCCAGCGGGCAATTGGGCGGGCAAGTGTTGCTGGCCCAACTGCTGCCACGGCGCAGCGAATTCGGCGGGGCCAGTACCAACCTGCAACGTGAAATGGAACTGGCGGGCGTACGGATGGTGCGCCATACCCGGGTCGACCGTGCACTGGTGGAACAGGAACAGCCCGATCATGTGATTATCGCCACCGGTGCCGAGCCCTATTGGCCAGCCTTCGAACACGGCGGCGAACTGCAAGTGGTGGACGCGTGGCAGGTGCTGCGCGAGCAGGTCACGTTGGGCCGCTCGGTGGTGGTCGTCGACTGGCGTTGCGACTGGATCGGCCCCGGTATTGCTGAGCGCCTGATGCGCGCCGGCCATCAGGTGCAACTGGCGGTCAATGGCACGCACTGTGGAGAAAACCTGCCGCTGTATGTCCGTGATCAAATGGCCGGAGAACTGCATCGGCTGGGCATCCCGATCATCCCTTACGCCCGCCTATACGGCTGCGATGACACCACGGTCTACCTGCAACACACCGCCAGCGGCGAGCCAATGCTGCTGGAGAATATCGACACCCTGGTGTTGTGCCAGGGCCACCAGCCGGTGGACACTCTGGGCGCGGAGTTGCAAGGCTTGGTGCCCTTTGATCGCATCGGCGACTGCCTGGCCCCGCGCACCGCCGAAGAGGCGATCTACGAAGGACTCAAGGTAGCGTGGAACCTGTGACAGACAATCCCCAGCAACTGTTTCTCGGCACACGCATTCGTGGGCTGCGCAAGGCGCGTGGCCTGACTCTCACGGCCCTGGCGCAGGCCAGCGAATTGACGGCGGGTTACCTCAGCCAGTTGGAGCGTAACCTGGCGTATCCATCAATTGCGGCACTGTTCAATATTGCCCGAAGCCTGGGCGTGACTCTTCAGTGGTTCTTCGCCAGCGAAACCGTGCCCGCTGTCGAGGACGAAGGCTATGTGGTGCGCAAAGATAACCGTCAAAGCATTCACTACGAAGACGGCATCGTCGACCAATTGCTGACGCCGTTGCCCAACCACCAACTGGAAATGCTGCAATCAAGCTTCCCGCCCGGCACCTATAGCCAGCAAAGCTACAGCCATGAAGGCGAAGAAGCAGGATACGTACTGAGCGGCCGGTTCGAGTTGTGGGTGGGTGAGCGACACTTCCTGCTGCAGGCCGGTGACAGTTTCAGCTTCGCCAGCCGTGAGCCCCATCGGTACGGCAACCCTGGCAAGGTAGAAACCGTGGTGATCTGGGTGATTACACCGCCGACATTTTAGGCCACCCATACAAATGGAGACGTTTCCTACGGGAACTGGCGACAGTGGCAAGGCGGCCATCAATGGTGAAGGCCCCTTTCGCTTGCTATAAAAATGGCTACTTCTCTTCGAGGATGTCGCCATGTCGTTATTGCATTTGTTGTTCGGGAAGCCGACCCAGGATGAGTGGGAGCGTGCGAAAGAGGTCAAGTCCCGTAAAACCTGGAAAGTCGTATACGGAGGTATCGGCTTGGACGCCGCTGAAGTCTTGGAGTCGCAGGGTTACAAGGACGCCATGGAGCAACTACGTAAAATGGAGGCTGATCATTCATGGGCTTGCTGATCATCGTCCCCTTGCTGGTCAGCGGATACATGGTCTGCATCAGGCACCCCTTTTTCTACGTACGCCTGCACCGCTTCCAAGGACAACTGCTCTATTTGCAGGTGGCCAGAATGGGGATGACTTGCCTGATCGTCTCGACCCTCCTGACTGCAGCCGTTCTGGCAGTGTCAAAGCAGGCGGTCCCGATCATGGGGCACGTCATTGCAACAGACTACAGCAGCTACTTGGGCACGCTATTGGTGCAGCTTGATATTGCCAGCGAAAAAAACGGTACGCTGTGGGTTTTCCTGATGCAGGTTGGCCTGACGGCCCTGGTAATTCCTTTCTTCTGGTCGGCGTTCTATGTAGGCGCGAAGAAGAAAATATTGCAACTGGAAACAGACGTCCAGCTCCACTCGCTGCTGGCGCTGGGTGTCCTTGAGGGCACGCCTTTCAGAGTCTTGCTGAGAGAGTCCATCGTGCAGTGCAGGCCGTGCATGTTCAGCTTGAACGATCGCAAGGTTTATGTCGGAGTCGTACTGTTCGCCGGTACACCGACCGAGTCCGAAGGTGTCGATCATGCCTTCACGCTGATTCCCATACTCAGTGGGTACCGAGACAAAGACACACTGGAGATCACACTGAATACTCACTACTCAACTGCAGCCAACCCGCCGCCCATCACACTGATCCAGGAAAATGTCGTCTCCGCCACACAGTTCGACTTTACTCTCTGGAACGCGGTCCATACCCGCAAAACCCGCAAGACGCGACAGGGCCAATTGCATCAACACCGCCCCGCGCGCCCGATGCACGCTGAAAGCCTCTGCGCTTGAGGCTCCAACGTCAGTCAAACTTCCAGTTCAACCCAACACGCAGCATCTGCCCATCGTTCTTGAACTTGGAATCATACCCAGTCCCTGCTCCACCGCTGCCCGGAATCACAGCGACGTTCAGCTTGTCTTCACCCAGGTCGTAGTACAGGTATTCGGTCTTGAACGACAGGTTCTTGGTGATGGCCTGTTCGATACCAGCTCCCACCGTGTACCCCATTTTGAAATGGCTCTGGTCGCCGCTGAACTGGGTATTGCCTGTGGGGCCGAACATGTCGACGCTCTGGCTGGTTTCGCCATAGGCCAGACCGGCCGTACCATAGACCAAGGTGTGGTCGAACGCATAACCGAAGCGACCGCGCAGGGTGCCAAGGTATTTGATCTTCGATTCGAATCTGTTGTTCAGCGCCAAGCGGGTGTTGAGTTGGGCGGTGCCGATGTTTCGGCTGTCTTGCAGGTCGGTATGAGAGATGTCCGCTTCGATACCGGCCACCCACTGGCCGAACTGGTAGTTGTAGCCGAACTGTATGCCGCCTAAGAGGCCGTTGCGGTCCAGGTCCACACGGCCAGGGCGTGCACCGCCGTTGATGTTGGCAATGTTCGGTGCGGCCTGGCCCTTGGTATCGACATCGCCGTCGCCACCAAAGCCGTAGCCGGCACTCAAGCCGCCGTAGAAGCCGGTCCAGTCGGTAGGGCCTTCGGACGAATAGGCATCCGCCGCCTGTGCGCCGGTTGAAGCAACAACAGTCAGTGCGGTAGCGGCAAGTAAACGCGTGATCATATGCAGAGCTCCTAGGTTTTTTAGGGGTGTAACAGGCACAGCGTTGCCGCACGCCGAGGGCAATCGGCGCGAGACATGAATTCAATTCGAGGGGTATTACTGAGCCGAAGGGCCCGGAATGAAGCTATTGGCCGAGAAAGCGGTAATCGGCACTGTAGGGTTCCAGGTGCAGTTCACCGATCTGGGCACAACTACCGCTGAATACGCCGCCCAAGGTATGCAGACGTTCCACCGCAACCACTTGTGCGAGCCCGCCGTCGCCCTGATGGCTCACCACGTCAAGGCGCAGCAGCGAAATATCCTGGGCACCCGCCCCCGGCGCCTGGGCAATGACCTTGCCGACCACCGCGCTGCGATCATCCAGTTGCCAGGTGGGCCCGGCAAAGTGTCGGCCAACGGTCTTGCCATTGATCATCAGCGTGGCAAGCGGCTCACGAAACTGCCAGGCAAGTTGACCCTTGTTATCGCGGGCACAGGTGTAGATCTGCACGCCGGCAGCCCGCACGGTCATCAACACTTGCTTGGCCGCGCCATTGGCCGGTTCCGGCAAGTCCTGTGCCTGTGCCCGCTGCGCGTCGACCGCACAGATCACCAACACAATCAGGCCGATCACTTGCACGACCAGCAGCGCCAGACGATTACGTCGGGTGATGGCATCAGGATCGGTGTCACTCATTTTTCGCCTGCCAGAAGAAGGGTCAAGAAGCGTCTGCTCAATCATGTTGAAGTCCGTCGGTAGCGGCTGGTTATCAGCGTCTGCAGGATGAACAACCGACCCGAACGGTTTATTCCCGACTATTTTCCAAGCCGGGCAAAAACCTCGCCTACCAGACTTCGATCTCCAGTTCCGCGAGCTGACTGGCCGGTGTCGGCACGATCTTGCCGCTGTGCATCACACCCTGGCGTGGCGGCTCGCGCTTGAGGTTTGGCACCGGTATCCGCCCGCCTCCGCGTACCGTTTGAGCACCGACCATCGCGAACTGGCCATTGGCGAAGTTCAGCCCCACGCCATTCTGGCGCTGGAAGTAGATCCACCAGCGTTCCTCCTCAAACTTCATGAACGCGAACCCGCGTGGATACGCAGCTTCGCCATAGTCGTCAAAGGTCATCGCGGTGGCCAAACCCAGGCCATGCCCATCGGCACGACTGAGGTATTCCTTGCTCAAGTAGTCGCTGCCACCCTGGACGTGAAACACCCGATACGTGAGCTCATCAAGCTGGTCGATCAAGATCGAACAGCCACTGAAGTCCGGCGTGAACACATAGCCAGTCGCGCCTGGATTGACCGGAATATCGCAGTAATCGCCCTGGGGAACCCAATGCCCCATCAGCGGCCGTTCGATCTTGCCGAAATCACCCGGTTTATCCAGGGTGGCCAGTCGGTATCCACCGGCTTTATGGCTATTGACGTCAAACACGTTGATCCCCTTCACAAGGCTTGGAGGAATGCGTTTGGCGGTCATGAAGTTCTGTTGCAGGAAGGTCTTGGTGGACGACAACGCAGTCATGCACGTGTTGGTCATAGGTGCTCCGGATAGAAGGAATGTGCAGACGTCTCGCCAGTCCCTGCAAACGCCGTTCGAATCACGGGAAATCATCAGAAGAACACCCTCACCGGACGCTTTATTCCATGATTTCGTTTAATCGGAATTCGTCTTTTCCATGCAGATAATTGTCTTCTTCCTACGCCCTATCAGCCGGTAGCCTTCGGCCCTGCGATGCCTTGCGCACGCACGAACACCGGCTGTTGCGACAGCATCGGTGCCTGACCCCCAGTGCTCGATAGATGGCGCCCACGTGAAAAAACTTTCGATAGTCCTCTTGCTCGCAGGCTTGCTCCAGTTGCCGCATGCCCTGGCGGCGCCAGCCACTATTGGCGTGATCGCCTATGCGGAAAAACCGCTGAAGCTGATACGCGCCACCAGCCTCTACACCGTGGGCGTCGGCACCCGGCTGCAAGGGGGCGATATCCTGCAGACCGGTACGGCAGGCGTGCAGATCGAAGGCATTGCGTCGACGACCCTGGCATTGGGTCCCGATACCCGCATCCTGATCGCGACCAACCGCACCGCCGCCCAAATCAATCTGCTCAATGGCTGGCTGAAGCTGCAACCAGTGGCGGGCAACACCCACGCCAACCTGGCGGTGACCACCGGCGCACTGGCGTTCACCGCCACCCAAAGTTCGAGCGTGATTCACGTGAGCCCACGCCAGACCGAGATATTCATCGAGGACGGCAGCCAAGTGGTCAATGAACTCGACACCCACGGCAAAGGCGAGCACAGCGTCACACTGGGCCATGAAGACTTTGCGCAGCGCAGCACCGGCAGCGCTCTTAAGATCGTGCCGCGTCCCGAGCAGGCATTTATCGACGCCCTGCCCCGCCAATTCCTCGACCCGCTGGTGCCCTTGGGCAAGAAAATCCCTGCCGCATCCGAGCCGAAAAAGGAACGTGACATCACCTACGACGACATTGCCCCCTGGGTTGTCAGCCCGCTCAACCTCAGCCAGCAGATGCTCGCCAGCCGCTTTGCGCCGCGCCTTAACGACCCGACGTTTCGCCAGGCGGTGAAGGTCAACCGTGGCGGGGTGCTGGAGTGGGAACTGGAGCTGTTGCGCCTGGAGCGTCGCAAGAATGCGCACTGATCCCCATCACGTCGGTCCCCGAAGGTCTTTATGAAACTGTCGCTTGCGGTCAAATTCAACGTGGTGTTCCTGGCGGTGTTTATCGTCGGTTTTATCGCCACCAGCCTCTCAACCCACTACATGCTGCAACAGAGTGCGCGCCGGGAAACCCTGGAAACCGCACGCATGCTGATGCGCTCGGCCTCTGCCGCCAGCACCTACACGGCCGAGCAGATTGTGCCGCTGCTGGAGAACCGCCTGAAGTTCCAGTTCCTGCCGCAATCGGTGCCGGACTTCGCCGCCATTTCGCACCTGCAGGAACTGCTCAAGTCCTACCCGGACTATGCCTACAAAGAAGCCACGCTCAACCCCACCAACCCGCGCGACCTGGCCAACGACTGGGAAAAAACCCTGATCAGCACCCTGCGCAGCCAGCCGCAGACCGACGAAATGGTGGGTGAGCGCGCCGATGAGAAAGGCACATCGCTGTACATCGCGCGACCGATCCAGATCAAGGACGCCGCCTGCCTGGCCTGCCACAGCACGCCAGATGCGGCGCCAAAAACCATGGTCGACATCTACGGAGCGGTAAACGGCTTCGGCTGGAAACTCAATGACACCATCGGCGCGCAACTGGTCTCAGTGCCACTGGACTTGCCGATGCAACGCGCCACCAGCCTGCTGCACAGCTACATGCTGTCGATGCTGGGGATCTTCGCTGTATTGTTCGTGGCCTTGAACGTGGCGGTGCACCTGTTTGTCACCCGGCGCCTGCGACAAATGTCGGCGTTGGCTGACCGCGTCAGCCTGGGCGAAACCGATGTGCCGCCGATGGACGTCAGCGGCAGCGACGAGTTGGCACGCCTGGGTCAGTCCTTCGGCCGCATGCGCACCAGCCTGGTCAGTGCCATGAAGATGCTTGAGGAATAGGGCCGCGATCATGCTTGAACAACTCGGCAAATACCGCATCGACAGCGTGCTCGGCAAAGGCGCCATGGGCACGGTGTACAAGGCGTTCGACCCGAACATCGCCCGCACCGTGGCGCTCAAGACCATCCGCAAGGAGCTGTTCGGCGACAGCCAGCACGCCGAGCTGGTCAGCCGCTTCAAGAATGAAGCCCAGGCCGCTGGCCGGCTGATGCATCCCAATATCGTCGCGGTCTACGACTACGGCGAGGACGAGGGCTCGGCGTACATCGCCATGGAGTTCGTCGAAGGCACACCGCTCAACACCCTGCTCGCCGCCCAGACACCCCGGGACCTCAGTCACAGCCTCGGCTGGATGCGCCAGTTGTTGCTGGCCCTGGAGTACGCGCACTCCAAGGGCGTGGTGCACCGCGATATCAAGCCGGCCAACCTGCTGATCACCGCCGACAACCACGTCAAAGTCACCGACTTCGGCGTGGCGCGCCTGGACTCCTCCACGCTCACCCAGACCGGCTCGATGATCGGCACCCCCAGCTACATGTCGCCGGAGCAGTTTTGCGGCGAATTGATCGACGGTCGCTCCGACGTGTTTTCCGCTGGGATCGTGCTGTACCAACTGCTCACTGGCGAGCGACCGTTTTCCGGCTCGGCAACCATGGTCATGCAGCAGATTCTCAACCAGACGCCGGTAGCACCGTCGAGCTTGAACCTGGCCCTCGACCCGGCGTTGGACAGTGTGATCGTCCGCGCCCTGGCCAAGCGCCCGGCCGACCGCTATCCCTCGGCGCACGCCTTTCTGGATGACCTTGAAGCGCTGCTCGGCACCACCACCGGCAGTTGGACAAGCGCCGATATCGACGATGATCGCACCGTGCTGATGCGCCCCAACCAACCCTTGAGCAGCGGCGTGACACCGTTAGCGACCGAAGCCGTGGAAACCCTCACGCCGTGGAAGCTGGCCGTGATGCCTGAGCTGGAGTCGCTGCTGTCCCACCAGATCGGCCCGCTTGCACGCTTCCTGGTGCGCAAGAGCCTCAATGGCGCCGATGACTTCGAGGGTATCTGCGCCGCATTGTTGCCGCATATCCCGTCGGAGCGCGGCCGTGAGCAGTTCACCAGCGCCAGCCAGTCGCTGTTCCAACGCCTCAACCCGCCGACTGCCGCGCCCGAGGTGGTGGCTGAACCCACCGCGATTGTTCCGACCACCGAGGTGATCCATACGTCAGTCGACCCCGACTTCGCACACATGGCCGAACGCCGGCTGGCGGTGCTGATTGGTCCCATCGCCCGCATCGTGGTCAGTCGCGCCTTGCGTGCAACCTCACTGCGCCAACCCTTTTTGCAACGGTTGGCCGAGTCTATCGAGAGCGAGGCCCAGCGCCTGGCGTTCCTCAACAGCTTTGAGCCCCTGCCATGACCGACTCCCCCCTCAGCGCCTGCGGGCCTTATCGCCTGGCCTGCGCGGTCGCCTATGGGGCCAGCGATGTCGGTACGGTGCGCCAGAGCAACGAAGACAATTTTCTGGTGGAGCCCAGCCTCGGGCTGTTTGCCGTAGCCGACGGCATGGGCGGCCATGAAGCCGGCGCCCTGGCCAGTGCCGAAGCCCTGATCAGTTTGCGCCAGGCGCTCAATGCCCACCGTGTCGACCCACTGAACGACGGCAGCGACCCGGACGCCACCTGGTCGGACCCGGACATGCAAGCCGCCAGTCGCCTGCACAACGCACTCGATCAAGTGAACCAGTGCGTCTACCAGCAAAACGTGGCACGGCAGATGAGCGAAGGCAGCGGCATGGGCACGACCCTTACAGGGGTATGGCGCCCGCATGCCGATGGGCCACTGTTGCTGTTCCACGTAGGCGACAGTCGTTTGTACCGCTACCGCGACGGCGAACTGAGCCTGCTGACCCGCGACCAGACCTGGTATCAGCAAGCCCTTGAGGCCGGCAAAGTCGACCGTTTACCGGCACGCAACCTGCTGTTGCAAGCCATCGGTCCAGGGCCGCGGGTAGAACCGCAAGTACGCGTGCAACCCGTGAAGCGCAACGACCTGCTGATGCTCTGCAGCGATGGCCTGCACGGTTGCGTTCCGCACCAGGAAATGGCTCAGGTACTCGCCGCTGCCAGCCGCGACACGCTGGAGACTGCCTGCCAGCGGCTGATCCACCTCACCCGCGAATACGCCGGGCGCGACAATGTGACGGTGCTGCTCGCCTGGTTCGACGACTGAATCGCCTTAAGGCAACTTGAACGCCTCATCCACCGGCACGCGATAGCCGGTGGCCAGGCGGTTGGTTTCGTTGGCCATGCCGACCACCGCTTGCAACTCGCCGAACATCTCGTCGGTCATCCCCGCCTTGCGCGCTGCTGCCGTGTGGGACGCGATGCAGTACGGGCAATTATTGGTCACGCTGACAGCCACATAGAGCAACTCCTTGGTCAGTGGGTCCAATGCCCCCGGTGCCATGATTTCCTTGAGACTTTCCCAGGTCCGACGCAGGGTCGGCGGATGGGCGGCCAGGCATTTCCAGAAATTGTTGACCTGATCGACCTTGCGCGTGCGCATGATGTCGTCATAGACCGCCCGCACTTCGGGGCTGGCATCGGCGTATTCGGTGAGATGTTGAGTCATGGGATGTCCAACGCGGATGGAGAGTGTTCTGGAATACCGCGCCGCCGCCATTGCTGGCAAGTGAAGCCTGAGAATCCTGGATGACGGAGTTGACGAACGGTCATGCGAATGTTCAGATGCCGGCCTGTTTCAGGTGCCCCCTGCCGCCGTGCTTGGGGTGAAACGGGAAACCGGTACGCTCTTTTGAGCCAGTCCGGTGCTGCCCCCGCAACGGTATTCGCGTGATCCCTTCGACACACCACTGTGGCCTGCGTGCCATGGGAAGGTGAAGGGTTCCATACGCGAGAGCCCGGAGACCGGCCTGGAATTTCTGTTAGGCAAACTCCTGCGGTGGGCGGGCATGGGCCGGTATCGGCGTGCGCGCGATGCCTTCTCCTGCGTGCTTCTGCGAAGATACTTTCGAGAAGACTATGATTCGACGTTCCCTGATCCCTTTGTTTGGCTCGCTGTTCAGCCCCCTGTTGCTGGCCGACGACAACACCCTGGTGCTCAACCAGCAGATCGTCTCCGCCCCTTCCGTGGAATCCACCACTGTCGCCGCCATGGCCCAGTACGGCAGCAAAGTGGAGATCGTCACCCGCGAACAGATCGAACGCGCCGGCCCCGCCGCCGACGTGACGCGGGTGATGCAGATGTTCATCCCCGGCCTGTATGTGGCGCCGAAAAACGGCCCGTTCGACTACGGCACCTATTCCCTGCTGGGCGGGCGCAACGATGACACATTGATCCTGCTCGACGGCGTGCGCCTGAACAACCGCCTGTATGGCGGCCTCTACCTCGACACGCTGCCAGCCAACGCCATCGAGCGCATCGAAGTGCTCAAGGGCGGCCAGAGCCTGTTGTTCGGCACCCAGGCGGTGTCGGGGGTCATCAACATCGTCACGCGCAGCCCGCAGACCCGCGAGGCGTCCGGTGAGGTGAACGTGGGAGTCGATACCTTCGGCGGCACCACCGGCGATGCGCGGGTGGAGAAGATCTTCACCAACGGCTGGGGCGACCTCGGCCTGCTGGCGTATGTCAGCCGCAACGCCTCCGAGGGCTACCAGCCGTTTCGCAACAGCGACTACAGCGGCCGCGTCAGCGACAAAAAGCGCTCGTACGAAGTGACCACCTTCGGCACCAAGGCCATCCAGTCGTTTGGCGATGACTCGCGCCTGGAACTGTTCTACCAATATGCCGATGCCAACCTTGATTTCGCACGGCCGGTGAACAACTACAAGACCACCAACGACCGTGTGCAACAGATCGCCACGGCGACTTTCGAACAGGCGGTCAACGAGCGCCTGAGTTATTTCATCAAGGGCCATATCAACGACTGGGACACACGCTACACGCGGATCGATAACACCGCCGACGGTGGTCGTAACGTACGTAACAACAACGACTACTGGGGCTTCACTGACTGGGGTGTACAAGCCGAGGGCAAGGCCGAGTTGCCAGGCGGCCATGTGCTGGTGGTGGGCAGCGACAACCAGTGGTTCAAGGGCCAGGACGATGTACTGGTGATCGACGACAACAAGGCCCAGGCCCACGCGCTGTATACGCAACTGCGACCGCAGATCGACGCGCTGCCCAACTGGCACCCCAGCGTGGGCGTGCGGCATGAAGCCATGAGCGGCGGTGACAGTGCCACTGTCGGCATGCTCACCTCGCTCTATGACCTCAACGACCACTGGGCCCTGCGCGGCCAATACGGTACGGCCTACAAACTGCCCAACGCCGAACAGCTGTTCGTCAACGAGCCGGGCGACGAGATTGGCAACCGCAATCTCAAGCCGGAGAAGAGCCGCAACGCCGAACTGGGGATCGACTACAAGGGACTGCTGGGCGAGCGCGACTTCAGCGCCAGCGTCACGCTGTTCAAACGCAAGATCACCGACTTGATCACGCTTGACGATGTGCAGTGGGTCAACGGCCAGGGCCAGCTCCAGATGCGTGGCTTCGAGGCCGACGCCAAGCTTGCGCTCAACGACCAGTGGAGCCTGCAAGCCGACATGACCCGCAACCTCACCGAGTCCCGCACCGGCGTCACCCTCAACGACATTCCGAGCTTCTTTGCCCGTTCACGGATCGGTTTCGAATCGGAAAACCGCTTATGGGGCGCAGGTACTGCGATCCGCTATATCCGCGACATCACCAGCTCGAAAAATGTCGAATACGGCCACTACTCCGTGGTGGACGCCGATGCCTATCGCTACCTCGACAACGCCCACCAGCACCGCCTGAGCCTGCTGGTGGAAAACCTGTTCGACCGCGACTACGTCACCAGTCGCGCCAGCAACGTCGACAACCTCGGCCGCCCATTCACGTCTGAGGTGCGTTACACGTATCGCTTCTGATGACTGAGATCACCAAAATCGACGGGGTGGACTTCCATCCCGACTGGTCCCGCATACCGGACCACGCCCGCCATGTACTCCTGTGCACCGGCCCGCGCTGTACGCAGCGCGGCGCCTTGCAACTGTGGAAAACCCTGCGCCGCCGACTGCTGGAACATGAGCACATCGAAGTGCCCGGTGGCGTGCTGCTGACGCGCACCCATTGCCAGTTCCCGTGCAATCTCGGACCGGTGCTCACGGTGTATCCCGAGCGTTGCTGGTATGGCGTGCACAACAAGGCCGAAGTGCTGCGTCTGGTGGATGTGCACCTGGTGGGCGGCGATGTGGTGCAAGACCTGCTGATCAAGGACGCCCCATGAAACAGCCATGGCTATGGTTGAGCGCCCTGCTCTGCTGCACACCGGCGCTGGCAGACAGTTATCGCAACTGCGCCCAGGACTGGAGCGTGCCTCCTTCACCACCGTCGCGCATCGTGGCACTCAACCAGCACGCCGCCGATTTGCTGCTGGCGTTGGATGCCGGGCCTTCGCTGGTAGGTGTCGCGTACCTGGACGACAACGGCATTACGCAGCGGCACGGCAAGTACTTTGACGTGCCGGTCATCGCGGCGAAATACCCGTCCAGTGAAGTGCTGTATGCACAGCGCCCAGACCTGGTAGTCGGCGGTTTCGCCAGTGCCTTTGGCGATGGCGTGACCTCACGTACGGGACTAGCGAACAACGGGGTGGCGTCGTACCTGCTGGAAGCCGCCTGTGCGGGTCACTCTCTGGATTACTTTGGGCATATCCGTCAGGACTTGTTTACCCTCGGCGCCCTGTTGCACAAAACCCAACGCGCTCAAATGCTCAGCGACGCGTTGGATGCTGACCTGGCGCGCGCCCATGGGCTGATGGGTGATGCCCGTCCGCTGTCGGTGTTTTACCTGGACAGTGAAGTGGGTGGACTCGATAGCGAAGGCCAACGGGTTTGTCACCACCTTGCTGATGGCCTCCGGTGCACGCAATGTACTGGCCGATATCCCGTTGTCACGGGTGACCGTCAGCAATGAAACCCTGTTAGCCAAGGACCCGGACGTGATCCTGCTGGCCGACGCCCTATGGTCACCGGCCAGCCGCAAGCGGCAGTTGCTGACCACCGACCCGGTACTCTCCAAGCTGCGCGCCGTGCGCGAGAACCGCATGATCGACATTCCCTTCACCCACGTGGTGCCCAACATGGGCAGCGGCCAGGTGGTACTGTCATTGGCACAGCGGTTCAAGGCGCTGGCGATTCGTGCCGTGCGGTAAAGAGTCCTTTTCGGATTCGGCGGTTTTTCCGAAGGAACGACGGGCGGATACTCGACTCCATTGTTCATCCCCCTTCAGGAGTTACTGATGTCTACCCCAACGCAAAATGTTCCGGCCTTCGGCCTTGGCACCTTCCGCCTGCAAGGCCAAGTGGTGATCGATTCCGTCAGTACCGGCCTGGAACTCGGCTACCGCGTGATCGACACCGCGCAGATCTACGAGAACGAAGCCGATGTCGGCCAGGCGTTTGCCGCCAGTGGCATCCCGCGTGAAGAGCTGTTCATCACCAGCAAGATCTGGATCGCCAACTTCGCCGAAGGCCAGCTGATTCCAAGCCTGAAAGAAAGCCTGCGCAAACTGAAGACCGACTACCTGGACTTGACCCTGATCCACTGGCCCTCGCCGGAAGACCAGGTGCCTGTCGCCGAATTCATGGGCCAGTTGCTGGAAGCCAAGCGCCTGGGCCTGACCCGCCAGATCGGCATTTCCAACTTCACCATCGACCTGATGAAGCAGGCGATTGCAGCCGTTGGGGCCGAAAACATCGCCACCAACCAGGTCGAACTGCACCCCTACCTGCAAAACCGCCAGGTCGTGGACTTCGCCACCGCCAACGGTATCCAGATCACGTCATACATGACCCTGGCCTACGGCGAAGTGCTCAAGGACCCGGTGATCCAGCAAATCGCTGAACGCCATCAGGCGACCCCAGCGCAAGTAACGTTGGCCTGGGCCATGCAATCGGGTTACGCGGTCATCCCGTCCTCGACCAAACGCGCCAACCTTGAAAGCAACCTCCAGGCCCTGCAACTGACCTTGAGCGCCGCCGACATGGCACAGATTGCCAAACTGGAACGCGGCCATCGCCTGACCAGCCCCAAGGGTATCGCACCAAAATGGGATTAAATCCCGGCTGCTGGCGCTTGGGATAACTCCCGCAACCACGGCAACACCCGCAGGCCAGCAGTGGCTGCGGGTGGGTCGATAATGTCCATGAAGTGTTCGAGGTTGACGTTGTCAGGCACGCCGGGTAGTCGCACCAGCACTGCCGGCGTTGCGTCGGCGCGGGTGCTCAGGTCCAGGTGATCGTAGACCAGCACGTGGTGCGCCTGGGGTTGAGGCCCGTAAGCGTGGGCCGTCAGCCCCGCATTGATAATCAGCACATCAAAGGGCCGGGCCGGGATGGCAGTGAGCAACTGGACCTCTTCAAAGGTTTCCACTGGTACGATCCGGAAATATCCCAATCGGTTGAGCATCTTCTCGATATACAGGCGTTGCAGGTGTTGTTCATCGGCAATCAGGATGGTCAGTGCTTTGTTTGGCATGGTGAACCCCTGGGCAGGCAGCGCTCGTCGGTGAGCGGGGCCCATTTTCCAGACATATCCCGAAGACAAAATCAGGTTTGTTCCTGTTCCATGTAGGAACTCTCCCAAATCCACCGAATGGCCATCCACTTCAGTCACGCCTGCTTGATGCAGGCGCTCAGACTGTGATGCAAGCTATCAATGGCGCGGCCCATGGCTTCAACCGACGCCGCCAGTGCATCACGATCCCTGCTTTCACACACACCCTCCAACGTTTCACAACACGCGATCAGCGCCGGCGCCTTGACCATGCGCGCCCCACCTTTGACGCGATGGGCCAAGTCATGCAACTTGCCAAAATCCGCGTGTTCTTGCAGCGCCGATAGCAGCAAGCGGTCCTCTGCGAGGCTACCGAGCAATGGCGCCAGCAACTCATTGAGTCCGGCAGTATCATCGCCGGTCAGTGCGACCAGCGTACTCAAGTCACACACCGGCACGACCTCCTCCGCCACCGGTGCCGCGGTGCGCGATGCCAACGCCGTGCGCAGGTCATCAAGGCCGGTCGGTTTGAAGAGACAGCCGTCCATGCCCGCCTGCCGGCAGCGTTCGGCCTCCTCCGGTTGCGCGTTGGCGGTAAACCCCAGAAGCAGACACGGCACCAGGCCACGCTGACGCTCGTGGGCCCGGATATCACGGGCCAATGTGTAGCCATCCATGACGGGCATGTTGCTGTCGGTGATGACGCCATCAAACTGCCCGGCCTGCCACAGTGCGAAGCCCTCAGCGCCGTCCTCGGCCGTCACGATGTGATGCCCCAGGAAGCTCAGTTGTCGCGTCAACAGCAAGCGATTGGCCGGGTAATCATCGACCACCAAGAGGTTCAATGCAGGTGTCGCAGGCGCAGGTTGAACAGGTAAGGACACCGCCGTTGCGGTGGTCAGCGCCAGCGCCAACGTCACGTCCACTCGCGTCCCCTTGCCCTGCACACTGCTCAAATGCAATTGACCGCCCATCATCTCGCACAAGTTACGGCTGATCACCAACCCAAGGCCGGAGCCACTGCGCGCCGATTGGTCGTTGTTGCTGCCCTGGATAAACGGGTTGAACAAGCGCTGCTGATCTTCGGCGCTGATGCCAATCCCCGTATCTTCCACAAATAGCCGGAGGTTCAAGTGGTCACCGGCCAATGCCGGTGCGCTCTGAGCGCCCAGACGTACCTGCCCGGTGGTGGTAAATTTGATGGCATTGCCCAGCAGATTGGAGACCACTTGCTTGAACCGCAACGGGTCGATCAACACCATCCGGTCGATCAGCGGATCAAACTCGACGAGCAGCTGCAACCCCTTGTCCCGCGCCAGCCCCTCGAAAACGCGTGCCACGGAGGCCAACAACTCATGGAGGTTGGCCTGCTCCAGGCTCAAGGACAGGTGACCGGTTTCAATCCGTGCAATGTCCAGGATATCGCCGATCAGCTCCAGCATGCTCCGGGATGCCATCGACGCCACCTCCAGCGCATCCTGATCGACACGGCCCTGCTCGGCGTTTTTCTGGGCCAACTCGATCATGCCGATCACCGCATTCATGGGTGTGCGGATCTCATGGCTCATGGTCGCCAGGAACGTGGTTTTGGCCCGGTTGGCGGCGTCGGCTTCCTCCTTGGCTTCCTGCAACTGGCCCAGCAGGCGCTGGCGTTCGCTGACATCCACCCAGCCGGCAATCATGCCCACGACGCTACCATTGCTGTCACGGTATGGCAGCATCCACTGGTAAATGGTCAGCACGCCACCTCCCGGCACCTTGAGCACGCGATCCTGGATCTGCGGCTCGCCCCGCTCCATCAGGTCCAAGTAATCGGCATGGAACGACTGGGCCTGCGGCGGGTTGCCGGTGTCGGTTTGCACCACAGTCTTGCCGATCACGTCCTCCAACCTGAAGCCAAATACATTAAGGTATGCGTTGTTGCAGGCCATTAACCGGCCCTGGCGATCGCGCACGTAAATCGGATGGGGTGTGCCGTCGATCAGCACGCTCATGAACCGCATCTGGTCGCTCAAGGCGCGTTCTGCCTGGGCGCGCTTGCGTATCAGGTTGCGCAGGTAGAGTCCCCAACCCAGGGTCACCAGCAGCAGCAACGCAGCCAGGCCAAACCCCTGGATGATCACATTGCGATGGCTGCTCCAGTAACTGTCTTCGATGACGATCTCACTGCGCCACCGGTTGGTGAGTTCGTCCATTTCTTCGGGGGTGATACTCAGCAATGCCTTCTCGAGGATCGAATACAGTTCCAGTTGGCTGCGGTTGACACCGAAGGCAATGCGCGCCGGTTCCGTACCGATCGTGCTGGTAATACGCAGGCGGTCTCGGAAATTGCGTGCAATCATGTAGCGTGCGCTGATCAATGAAATGACCGTCGCATCGACACTGCCCTTTGCAACCAACTCCATGGCCTCTTCAGGGTTTTCGACGTCAACGAACTCGATACCTGGGTAGTCTCGGGCAATTTGCGCGGCCAGGCTGTTGCCGCCAATGAATGCCAGGCGCTTTCCGGGCATATCTTCCAGGGTGAGCAACCGCTCGTCGTTGGCCCGCGTCACCAGCACATAAGGATTGGACAGGTAAGGCCGGGTAAAGCGGACCTTTTCGGCACGCTCGACGCTGGGCGTGATAACTGCAAGCATGTCCACTCGCCCGCTGCTAACCTCATCAATTTGCCTAGGCAACGAATTGCCATGCACCGCCTCGAATTTCAAGCCTGTGCGCAAGCTGATCCGCGACAGCACTTCATCGCTCAACCCCACGAACTGCCCTTTCTCATCTAGAAATGACAACGGCATGAACTTGTCGAGCACCGCGACCGTTACCCGTGGATGCTTCTCCAGCCAACGCTGCTCACTGTCGCTCAAGCGCAGTCGGTCTGCCTCCAGAAAACCGCTGTCTCCGGCACTCCAGCGGCGCAGTATGCTCATTTGCTGACTGGCCGGGATAACGGCCAGTGCTGCGTTGATGATATTCAGCAGACGGATGTTATCCCCGGTGAACGCGAACCCGAACGGATTGACCTCCAGCCCGGAAAAATCGGCCATGCGCACATTATTGAGATGATTTTTGTTGATCAGGTAACGGGTACTGATGACGTCCCCCAGGTACACATCCGCCTGACCGAACGCCACGGAGCCGATGGCTTGGGGGGTAGAGCCATACAACAGCAACTGCGCCTTGGGGTAATAGGCTTGTACCGCTTCGGGTTGCATGTAGTGGTAGAGCATCGCCACGCGTTTACCGGCCAGGTCGGCGCTCAGTAAATGACTATCCCCCGTGCGGGTTACCAGCACAGGTTGATCATTGGCGTAGGACCGCGACAGTAGCAGGCTCTTGTCGGCCTTTTCGTAACCATTGGCGGACCCTACCATGTCCACCTCACCGAGCTTCAGCGCCTCGATCACCTCATCGCGGGTGTCGTAGCGTCGAACCTCGATAGGGATACTCAAGATAAGGCTGATCAACCACGCGTAGTCAGCGGTGATCCCTTCAAAATCATTGTTGTTGCTCAGGTCGAAAGGCGCGTAGTCGGGTGCCGATACCCCCATCACCAACGTGCGTCGCTGGCGCAACCAGCGCCAGTCGCTTTCATCAAGCTCCACGCCTGGGTTCTCAAGGGTGGCGTGACCGAGGAGCCGTAGGGAGTGCGGCTCATCCAGGGCCATCGCTGCATGGGAAAACAACCCGATCAGCAGGATGGCCGTGAATCTCAACAGCCCGGAGGTGGTCATTTCAGATCAGATGATTGCGCTGGGCGAACTTGGACAAGTGCACCACCGAAGACATGCGCAGCTTTTCCTTGAGTCGCGTCTTGTAGGTACTGATGGTTTTGTGGCTCAACAGCATATCCTCGGCGATTTCCTTGTTGCCCAGGCCCAGGGCCAGTTTTTGCAACACAGTCAGCTCGCGGTCCGACAGCGCGTCGACCAGTTCTTGCTCGGTAGTCTGTATATCGTCACGGCGCACTGAACTGGTGGCCACGCTGGGGAAGCAGCTGTAGCCGGACCGGATGGCCCGGATCGCCTTTTGCAACTCGTCCAGCTCACCCGTCTTGGCCACAAAGCCCATGGCCCCGGCGCGCATGCAACGGGTGGAGAAGAACACCGCCAGGTAGGAGGTCAGCACCAGAATCTTGCAAGGCAGTTCCAGAGCCTTGATCCGGCTGATCACCTCCAGCCCGCCGAGTTTGGGCATGGCCAAGTCGAGGATGATGAGGTCCGGGCGCTGCTCACGCGCGCACTGCATGGCGTCGGCGCCGTTGCCCGCTTCATAGATTTCATCAAAGCCTTCTTGCTTCAACAGGTACTTCACGGTGGCACGGATAAAAGGGTGATCATCCACAATTAAAGCTTTGCTCATAAGACTCCCCGAGGGATCAGTACGCTTACATATCACACGGGACCTATCTACCTGTGAAAAGTAACAGTTCCGACAAACGGTGCTGATTACTCCGCATGACACTTCAGGCAGTACAGACCCCTCCTTTTGATAAAGCACGGTCAAAACGTTGAGCTGCGCCCTGGTTCCTGAGGCGCAAGGGCGCAACCTTAACAACGGTGTGGCTTATCAAATGAAGGGATAATCTCGATTGTTTGTAGGACTTTTCCTGGTAACAGCATAGTCTGCTTCGCGCGGGACAACGCCTTACAGCCGGGGACTACTCGGTGGTACTTGGACTCCAGAACGCTTGCACCACCAGGGTCGACATCGAGATTCGCGCCACCAGCGCGTCCAGCTCGTCGCCGTCCACGGACGTCACGGCCAGGGTGGCTTCGATCTCCACTTCTTCCGTGCCGAAGGGGCGCACGTCCACATCACTGGCCGGATAGTTGCAACGTGCCAGCTCCGCTTCCAGCAAGGCCAGTACGGCTTTCTGCTGGGTACGCCGGGCGATCACATAGAGGATGTTGGTGACCTCTGCCGACACCACGTCCAACGGCTGGCGGTTGATGTTGTTGACGATCGGTCGCAGCAAGGTGTTGGCCGCCAGCACAAACAGCGTGCCCAACAGCGCCTCAAGCACCAGGTCGGCCCCCGCGCAGGCGCCCACCGCCGCCGACGCCCAGAGCGTGGCCGCCGTGTTGAGCCCACGCACGTTGCCCTCTTCGCGCATGATCACACCGGCACCGAGAAAGCCGATGCCCGAAACCACATACGCCACCACCCGCACCGCGCCTTCCGCGCCGCCGAGCCGGCTGGCCATGTCGACGAAAATCGCCGCGCCCACCGCCACCAGCACGTTGGTGCGCAGGCCCGCCGTGCGTTGACGGTACTGACGCTCGAAACCGATCAAACCACCGAGAATAAAGGCCGCAGTGAGGCTGACCAGGGTGTCGACCAGGGATTCAAGGTTGATGTTGTTAATTGCTTGCATAGGAAATCTTCCCTGTTCATTGCCAGCCAAACTTACGGATGTAGTAGCCCTTCACCGCCTGGGTCAGTGCCATGTACGCCAGCAGGATCACCGGCAGGAACACGAAGTACAGCGACGGCAGCGCCTGCAACTTGAAGTAATGCGCCAGCGGCCCCATCGGCAGGAAAATCCCCACGGCCATGATCACGCCGGTCATCACCATCAACGGCATCGCCGCACGGCTTTGCAGGAACGGGATTTTCGGGGTACGGATCATGTGCACGATCAGCGTCTGGGTCAGCAGCCCGACCACGAACCAGCCGGACTGGAACAGGGTCTGGTGGTCAGGCGTATTGGCATCGAAGACATACCACATGAGTGCGAACGTGGTGATGTCAAAGATTGAACTGATCGGCCCGAAAAACAGCATGAAACGGCCGACATCTCCCGGTTGCCAGCGTTGCGGTTTGCTCAGCATCTCGTCGTCGACGTTATCGAACGGAATCGCAATCTGCGAAATGTCATACAGCAGGTTCTGCACCAGCAAATGCATCGGCAGCATCGGCAGGAACGGGATGAACGCACTGGCCACCAGCACAGAGAACACGTTGCCGAAGTTGGAACTGGCGGTCATCTTGATGTACTTGAGCATGTTGGCGAAGGTGCGCCGGCCTTCCAGCACGCCCTCCTCCAGGATCATCAGGCTCTTTTCCAGCAGGATGATGTCGGCGGCTTCCTTGGCGATATCCACAGCGCTGTCCACCGAAATGCCGATATCAGCTGTACGCAATGCTGGCGCGTCGTTGATGCCATCGCCCATGAAGCCGACCACATGCCCGTTGGCCTTGAGCAAGCGCACGATGCGCTCCTTGTGGCTCGGGGTGAGCTTGGCGAACACATTGGTGGTTTCCACGGCCTTCGCCAATTCGGCATCGGTCATGGCCTCGATGTCGTTGCCCATCAGCAGGCCCTGTTGCTCCAGGCCCACTTCGCGGCAGATCTTGGCCGTGACCAGTTCGTTGTCGCCGGTCAGCACTTTCACTGCCACGCCATGGGCTTTGAGGGCCTTGAGCGCAGGTGCAGTACTTTCCTTGGGTGGGTCGAGGAACGCGACGTAACCGATCAGCGTGAGGTTATTCTCATCCGCCAGGCTGTAGGTATCGCGCCCCGGCGCCATCGGTTGCGCGGCCACGGCGACTACGCGCAGGCCTTCTTCGTTGAACGCGGCGGTGACCTGACGGATACGCGCCAGCAGGTCGTCGGTCAGCGCTTCGTTGACGTCGCCATGGCGCACGTTGTTGCACACCGACAGAATCTCTTCCACGGCGCCCTTGCAGATCAACAGGTGCGGCTGGTCGTGCTCGGCGACGACGACGGACATGCGCCGACGGTTGAAGTCGAACGGAATTTCATCGACCTTCTGGAACGCCGTGCCGACTTTCAGCTCGCGGTGCACCTCCACATGCTCCAGCACCGCCACATCCAGCAGGTTTTTCAGGCCGGTCTGGTAGTAGCTGTTGAGGTAGGCCATTTCCAGTACGTCATCGGATTCGGCGCCCCACACGTCCACATGGCGCGCCAGGAAGATTTTGTCCTGGGTCAGGGTGCCGGTCTTGTCGGTGCACAGCACGTCCATGGCGCCGAAGTTCTGGATCGCATCCAGGCGCTTGACGATGACTTTCTTGCGCGACAGAAACACCGCGCCCTTGGCCAGGGTGGAGGTGACGATCATCGGCAGCATTTCCGGGGTCAGGCCCACGGCAATCGACAGCGCGAACAACAGTGCTTCGGTCCAGTCGCCCTTGGTGAAACCGTTGATGAACAGCACCAGCGGCGCCATCACGAACATGAAGCGGATCAGCAACCAGCTGACCTTGTTGACGCCATGCTGGAACGAGGTGGTCGCCCGGTCAGTCGCGGTCACGCGCTGGGCCAGGGCGCCGAAGTAGGTGCTGTTGCCGGTGGTCAGAATCACCGCCGTCGCCGCGCCGGACACCACATTGGTGCCCATGAACAGGATGTTCTCCAGGTCCAGCGGGTTGCGGGTCTTGGCGTCTTGCTGCTGGGCGAACTTCTCCACCGGCATCGATTCACCGGTCATCGCCGCCTGGCTGACGAACAGGTCCTTGGCGCTGAGCACGCGGCAATCGGCGGGGATCATGTCCCCAGCGGACAGCACGATCAGGTCGCCCGGCACCAACTGTTTGATCGGCAGTTCGATGCGCTTGGCTTCATCGCGGCGCAGTACCGTGGCGGTGTTGCTCACCATGGCTTTCAGCGCATCGGCGGCCTTGTTGGACTTGGCCTCCTGCCAGAAACGCAACAGCGTCGACAGCACCACCATGGAGAAAATCACCGTGGCGGCCTTCATGTCCTCGGTCAGCCAGGAGATCACCGCCAGCAACGTCAGCAGCAGGTTGAACGGGTTTTTGTAGCAGTGCCACAGGTGCACCCACCACGGCAGCGGCTGCTCATGCTCGACTTCGTTGAGGCCGTATTGCACGCGCAAGGCGTCGGCTTCCTGAGTGGTCAAACCCTCGGAATGGCTGCCCAGGGTGCCGAGCAATTGCACCGCACTGCTGTTGGCCGAGACCACCAGGGTTTGCGCCAGGGTCGGCGGCACTTCGCGGCTGACGCTTGCGTCGGTCACGGTTTCGAGCATCGCCAGGCGACGGAAATGCCGGGCGATGTGCCGGGTCCGCAGGAAGCCGGCAAAGAACTCTTTCAACAGAGTCAGGTTCATGGTGTTACTCCTGCGCGAGGAAAAAACCGTCGTGCAGGTACCGCCGTCTGCACCGCGCCTGTTTTATAGGCACAGCCAGCTAGGCCCGCCTGTCGTAAAAGACAGGCGCGTCCGTAGCATCCCGAGGTGAGCCGGGTGCTGGTCAGCGTCGATGAGAGGGATTCGGGCAGGCGCCAGGACTGGCCACTGCCGGGATGCCGCTTCTCGCTTTTAGTGGCGAGACAACGGCATCGAAAAAATGCGCGTTACCTTGCCAAGCCTGTGCCGGTTACCGAAACCGGCCGACTACTGTCACTCGAACAAGTACCCACTGAGGGTCTCCGCTATTGATGAAAACGCGCGAAGCTTACGCCCCGATGATCAGAGAGTAAACCGTAGGAAAGTTTCCGTATGGGGAATAAGAGGATTCTTCAGGGTGGGTTCAGGAAACCATTTTCCTAGATACGCTGACGATCAAATGTGGGAGCTGGCTTGCCTGCGATGGCGGCTTTTCAGCTAGAGACTCTGTGCCTGACACTGCGCCATCGCAGGCAAGCCAGCTCCCACAAGGGTTAGCGTATATCCGTTGCTATACCGTGCCCGGGCGATCTCTCGCCACCAGCCTCAAGTAATCCTCAACCTGCCCACCCGCCAGCGCCTTGACCTGAATCGAGACCCTGTTCACTTGACGCCCCATGGTAATCCCCTCGCGCGTGCGCACCGGCACATAACCCAGCTTAGGCCAGAAGCGTTCGGCTTTGGCATTGCCGATGACCACCGTCAGCCTCAGCCATTGTGCGCCGTTGCCCGCAGCCCAAGCCTCAAGATCCGCGTGTAACTGCCGCGCCAGCCCGGTGCCATGCCAGCGTGCATCCACCAGCAACAGCCCGATATGCCAAACACCAACAACCAGTAAGTCCGCCGCAATGTTCACCACCGCCACCAGTTGGTTTTCCAGATCGCGGTAACCCAGCCAATACATCCGGCTGCACGCCCACCCTGCGGGTAACAGTCCCTGCAATTCCTCATGCGCTTCGGTCGCTGTGGCCGGTTCGCCGTTGACCGCGATGAAGTAATCCGGCGCCCGCTCAAAAAACCGCTGCAACTCGGCTTCATCGCGATCACCCAGCTCAACGACCTGAATGCCCGCGACGGAACACGCCGGCACCCCGTGTGAATCAACTTCCATGTTGTCCGCCCTCAATCATCCCGCGTCAGCACTTCCAGCAACTCAATCTCAAAACGCAGGTTGCTGTTGGGCTTGATATGCGCGCCCATCGACCGCTCGCCATAGGCCAGATGCGCCGGCACAAACAGCGTGCGCACACCGCCCACCTGCATGCCCATCAACCCCTGGTCCCAGCCCTTGATCACACGCCCGGTGCCGATCACACACTGGAACGGCTTGCCGCGCTCCCAGGAGGAATCGAACACCGTGCCATCTTCCAGGGTGCCGGTGTATTGGGTGGTGATCAGCGCGCCTTTGACCACGGCTTTGCCGGTGCCGGGGCGGATGTCGGTGATTTGGAGTTCTTCGGGGTTCATGGGGAATCCGTTGGATAGATAATGTTTGCTTGAGTTGTGTTTCGCAGATAGGGCATTAAATCCAAGTCGACAATCGCCCAGAATCCACCGAAAAAATCAGGATTATTCAGGTGGACATCAATCGCTAACACTTGCGGAAGTTGTTCTTGATCGGCAATCACCCCTTCAAGGTGCAACGCCAAGGCCTCGCGGACATTATGCAGTGCTTCGGAAAAAGACCTTCCCGCAGAGAAACACCCCGGCACGTCAGGAATGGTCACGCCGTAGTCCGAGTCCGCGTCTTTGTGTACTACCACAGGAAACTTCATTTTTCCTCCTCTGGATAAACCCTTGAGGGCCATTCAGCCGAATCATTATTTGAGGCTTACTGATTTTTTACCAGCTTGCTGATCACCTCCACTCAGAGTGCGGGTGTGCGAGCATGAAAAAAGCAGTGACATTTCCCTTTATCTCGCAGGACGTTTCAGAGAGAATCCCAACCGCTTGCGCCGCTCAAATCACGTGGCTAGTCTTCGTCGGTCACTGCCAATTCAGTGACCGGGTTTAGCAGCCCGCCAATGTGACTAGGCGCAAAGCGCCACCTTTTGCAGGGCGCTTTTTTTCGGCCCGCGCTTCATGGTGGCCATGCGCAGGGCACCTTCGGGTGCACCGGGTTCCTAGTCACCGGTCTGCTAACCTGCGTGTGGCCGCCACCCTTCCACCGTTTAGCAGCGGTCGTGGCGGCTCCTTATGACTAGAGGAGCTTCAAAATGGAAAACCTTGTCCCCGCGCCACCCGCTTCAGAACTGCAATTCTTCACCACCACCCCAGACCTCAGCTTCGAAGACGCCCTGGCTCACGCCAGCAGCGTGTTGCGTTGTGCCGCCGTTGCGGCGCAGATGGCGGGGGATCAACTGGAAGGGACTTCACGCACGCTGGTGCTGTCGGTCATGCACCTGGTGGACATGGCCAGTGTGATGGTGGATCGGTCGCTGGAGTGTATGCAGCCGATTTGAATGAGTCGCGGCAAGAAGCCTTGCTTCTTGCCGCGACTGAGCGCTTCCGATTGGCAGGCGCCAACTGACAACCTAAACGGAAGCACCTGATTTACGCATTGCCGCCCTATCACCTCTTATGTAGAGCAGTCCCCATAAGAGTCCTCTGCAATGAACCCAGCTATCAGCCCTGTCCGCGTTTCTGTCGTGCAGTTTGATCCCCAGGTAAGAACGCAGCACCGCACCACTAACCTGCAGCACAGCCTTGCGCTCGCAACTGAAGCGGCCAACGGTGGCGCCAAACTGATCGTGCTTCCGGAACTTTCAAATTGCGGTTACTTCTTCGCCAATCGCCAAGATGCCTTTGACCATGCC
The DNA here is from genome assembly GCF_013386605.1 of Pseudomonas sp. IPO3749. Classification (NCBI taxonomy): domain Bacteria; kingdom Pseudomonadati; phylum Pseudomonadota; class Gammaproteobacteria; order Pseudomonadales; family Pseudomonadaceae; genus Pseudomonas; species Pseudomonas sp. IPO3749. The sequence continues at coordinate 175,095 of NZ_JACARN010000015.1, forward strand.
GAAATTGTCCGAACGGAAGAAGCGTGCAGGTTTGGATCGAATTTGCTTCCCGGCATCGTGTGTATCTGGCTGCGGGCGTTAGCGAACTAGACGGCATGCAATTGTTCAACACCAGCGTCCTGATAGGCCCGGACGGCTTTATCGGCAAGTACCGCAAAGCACACCTCTGGAACCTGGAAAAACTATGGTTCACCCCTGGGAACACAGGTTTCCCTGTCTTTGATACTCCCATTGGACGTATCGGCATGCTGATCTGCTGGGACATCTGGTTTCCCGAGGTACCGCGCATTCTCAGCCAGCAAGGCGCCGATATCATTTGTAGCCTGAACAACTGGGTATGGACCCCTCCCCCGTTATTTGATGAGGCCGGCAAGTGCATGGCGTCTTATCTGACGATGACCGCAGCGCACGTCAATAACGTGTTTATCGCAGCAGCCAGTCGAATTGGTGAAGAGCGTGATGCCTGTTATCTCGGGTGCTCGTTGATTGCCGGGACTAATGGTTGGCCCATCGGCAAGGTGGCGTCGGCGGACTGCCAGGAGATTCTGTTTGCCGATATCGACCTCAGCAGCGCGCGCAGCGCACCGATCTGGAACAATCTCAATGACCTGCAAAGGGATCGGCGCGCTGATATCTATGATCCGATGCTTGGCTACACCCAGCACCCGGCACTCCCACGCTGAGAGAAGGAGACACATCCAACACTACCACTGTGGTCTTTATAGCCACCGCCAAAACCGACTCCAAAACCCCCGCCCCAAATCATCCTTGCACCGCGCATACTGCGCCGCATACAGCTGTGAACGCGCCTGCACCTTGCTCGCCACCGGCGGCAGCCAGGCCTTGGCGGCGTAGGTGCGTTGGCGGTAGCCGCCCCAGCCTTCGTGGTAGTTCAGGTACTGGCCATACGCGTCGTATTTGTAGACGCCGTTGACGGTGTAGGTCTTGTCCATGTACCAACCGACAAAGTCGATGGCGTCGTCGAAGTCCTGGCGACTGGCGCCGCTGCGGCCGGTGCTCTTGCGGTAGTCGTTCCACACTTCGTCCTTGGCCTGGGCGTAACCGGCGGCGGTGGAGACGCGGCCCCAGGGGATGATCCACAGCAGGTATTTGCGGGGAGCCAGGGCGTCCTGGTGGAAGCCGGACTCCTGATACATGATGGCGAACGGCACCTGGATCGGCACGCCCCAGCGTTTTTGCGTGACTTTGGCGGCGTCGTACCAGTCGTCCTTTTCGCGGAAGATGCCGCAGAGGTCATTGGGCGTGCGTGGCGGCGAGGTGCCGCACGCCGCCAACAGGGAGGTGAGTAGTAACAGTCCGACGGCTTTGCCTGCGCTCAAGGGGCACCTTTGCGAGATACGCGTAAAAAGACCGGCATTTTACGCGCTCATTGAGGTGAGTGCCGATCTGTCATCCAGTCGTTTTGATAACGGCGGTGACCTCCAATTCCAGCATGCCGCTGCTGGGCAACCCCGCCACGCCCACCGCCGACCTCGCATGCCGGCCCTGCTCACCGAACACATCAATCAGCACCTGGGAAGCGCTGTCGACCACTTTGGAATAGCTCTGGAAACCCTCGCCGCCATACACAAAGCCACGCACAAACAAAATGCGCTCGACGTTCTCCAACCCCACCGCCTGATCCAGCACGCTCAAGGCACGCAGCGCACAGGTTTGACCAGCTTGTGTCACCCGCGCGGGCGAGGTCTGGTCCGTCACCGGTCCGCTGATCACGCCATCGCCCAGTCGGCACACTTGCCCACTCACATAGGCCACCCCCGCATGAATCGTCACCGGCACATAGTCACCCTTGGGGCCTGGCGCCTCGGGCAGTTGCAAGCCCAAGGCGGCGATACGTTCGCGAATACTCATGCGGGCTCCTCGACAAATTCCACATGCCCACCCAACCAGCACCCCTGCACCTGCCCTGCCGCATCGTGACGAAAGCGCAGCGAAATCTGCGAAGGCCGGCCCATTGCGCGACCCTGGCGGATGTACACCGGACGATCATCATCGGTCACCAAGCCGTTTTCCAGCAGGCCAAAAGACAATGCTGCCGCCGCGATACCGGTGGCGGCGTCTTCCGGGTAACCCGAAGACTTGGGGAACTGCCGCGCATCAAACTGGCGGCCTTCAAGGTCCGACGGCGCGTAGGGATACAACCCGGTAGAGCCGATGCGCTCACACAGTTGCTCCATGCGGCGGAAGTCCGGCTTGAGGCTGTCCAGCACCGCCACGCTTTTCAGCGCGACCAGCGTTTTGACACGGCTGGTGCGGGCGTTCTGGATCGGCAACGGCGCCAGTTCGTTGGAGGTAATGCCCAGCACCGATAGAATCTCGGCCTCAACCTGCGGATCGCTCAAGGTTTCAACGTGCCCCTTGGGTTGGCTGATTTCCACTTGGATCTGCGCAGTGCCCGCATTGGCGATCTGGGCATCAACCCGCCCGCTCAAAGTCCAAAGTGCCAGGCGCTCCTTGTGCAGCATGCCCAATTGATCCAGCAGCCAAATGGCGCCGACGGTGGCATGGCCGCACATTTCCATCTCATGGTTGGGCACCCAGAAACGCAGGGAAAAATCGAAATCGCTGCCGGCCGGTGCGGCAAACACAAAGCCGCACTCATGCCCGTAGTCCCGGGCGACTTGCTGCATATCGGCATCGCTCATGCCGTCGGCCAGCGCCACAGTGGGCGCCGGATTGCCGCCACGCGCAGTGGCGGGAAATACATTGACCAGATGAACCTCGGGCGTCATTTCGCCTCTCCCTTGAGGGTGGAAACAGTCGGCGCCACGGCGTCGACGATGGTGTTGGTGTAGACCTGCTGCGGGTCGAGCGTCACGGGATCATTCTCGACGGCGTTCATGAAGCTGATGTTCTTCTCGACGCCGTCTTTTTCGATCCGTGGCGTGGCCGGATAGGACGGCAACGAAGCCGTCCAGGCGGCGTCGAAGATCGCCTCATCGGTGTGGGCAAAGTACGGGCGCACCGACTCGCGGGCCTTGTCCGGTTCACTGGCGATCAGGTGTTCGGCTTTCCAGATAGCGCGCACCAGTTTCTCGGCGGTGGCCTTGTTGCTGCTCAACCAGTCCTCGCGGGCGATCATCGCGGTGAACAGGAAGCCGTCCAACGGTTTGTATTCGCCCTTGGCCAGGTCCATCAACACAAACCCGCCCTGCTGCGCCGCCGTGGTGACGGTGGGCGGCGACAGCGAGAAGCCGTTGATGCTGCCCTGGGAAAACGCTGCCAGCATGTTCGGCGCGCCGCCGATGGGCATGATGGTGAAATCCTTGTCCGGGTTCAGGCCGGCGTCCTTGGCCAGGTAGCGCACCAGCATATCGGTGGTGCTGCCGGGGCCGGTCACGCCGATCTTCAAGCCTTTGAGGGCCTGGGCACGCGCCGAAATGGGCGACGCGGCCGACACCCCAGCCTTGCGCGCCGACTCGCCATCGATTACCACGGTGCTGCCGAATTGGGTCTGCACTGCGGCAAACGCCTGCACGTTCTGGCCCTTGGACCGCGCGCGCACCGCGACCGCCGGCAAACCGACGTAGGCATCGGCATCGCGGCCGAGCACGGCCGTCAACGCCGCCGAGCCGCCCTTTTGAAACACGATCACTTCAACATTCAGGCCTTCTTCGGCGAAGTAGCCCTGCTTCTGCGCGACGTAGATCGGCACATACAGGAAGCCTTCGCTGGGGAACGCCAGGGTGACCTTGGTGAGGTCCTGGGCCTGGGCGGCGGGCAGGAAGGCAACGCACAACAGACCGGCAATCACAAGACGCTTAAGCATGATCAAGCTCCAAACCAGAGGGGGTTAAACCGCGACTTCACGTTCCGCTTCATTGGCTTTCCACGGCATCAGCTTGCTTTCAGCCAGCTTCACCGCCGTGTTCAGGATCAGCGCCAGGGCAATGATCCCCACCAATGCGGCAAACACGCCGGCGGTGTCGAACTGCGAGGCCGCATCCGACAGCAGATAACCCAGGCCACGGTTTGCCGCGATGATCTCGCCCACCAGCGCGCCGATCAGCGCATAGGGCACCGACAACCGCAGGCCGGTGAACACCCAGGTGAAGGCCGAGGGGATCACCACCATGGTCAGCAGGTCGCGTTCCTTGGCGCCCATCAGGCGCAGGATGGTCAGTTGCTCGCGGGACACATTGCGCACGCCGCTGTAGGTGTTGAGGAACACCAGGAAGAACACCACTGCGGCGGTGAGGATGACTTTCATCGGCAGACCGATACCGAACCAGAGGATGAACAGCGGCGCCAGCGCCACTTTCGGCAGGCTGTAGAACGCGGTCAAAAACGGATCAAGGATGTCAGCCAGCAATTTGGCACGGCCCAATACAAGGCCTGCAATCAAGCCTGCGAGGGAACCGAAGAAAAAGCCCAGCACCGCCTCCAGGGTGGTGATGCCAGCATGGTAGAAAAACACCCCATTGAGCAGGATTTTCCATAGGCTCTGGGCCACGGCCGAAGGGCGGCTGATGAAGAATTCCACGCCAAACCAGCGTGACACGCCTTCCCACAACAGCATCAGGAACACCAGGAACAGCAAGCGATAGACCTGGATCATACGACCTCCAGCGAGTGAGCCAATGAAGAAGGGTCAGCGGCGCCGGCAACGTCGGGCGCCAGGCGTTTCCACAGTTCGGCGCAGAGTTCCACGTAGCGTGGATCGGAGCGCAGTTGCACCAGGTTGCGCTCACCGGTCAGGGGGATATCGAGCACATGGTCGATGGTGCCGGGGCGACCGGCGAACACCACGCAGCGGTCGGCCAGGGCGATGGCTTCATCGACGTCATGGGTGACGAACAGCACGGTCTTGTTGAGTTTGCGGCACAGGCGCAGCAGTTCGGTCTGCAAGGTCAGGCGCATCTGCGCGTCGAGGGCGCCGAAGGGTTCGTCCATCAACAAAGTTTCCGGGTCGCTGGCCATCAAGCGCGCCATGGCCGCGCGTTTGCGCATGCCGCCGGAAAGTTGGTTGGGGTAGCTCTCGCCGAAACCGGTGAGGCCGACCAGCGCCATCAATTCCTCAACCCTCGCCTCGATCTCGGCCTTGGGCACGCGGCGAATCTGCAGCGGCACCGCGATGTTGCCCGCCACCGTGCGCCACGGCAGCAGGTGATCGGCCTGGGTCATGTAACCGACCCGGGTGTTGACGCCTTTGACCTCGGCGCCGTCGTAATGCACCACGCCCTCGGTAGGGCCGAACAGCCCGGCCGTCATGTTGAGCAAGGTGGACTTGCCACAGCCCGAAGGGCCGACCAGGGTGATGATTTCGCCGCGCTGGACCTCCAGCGACACATTGCGCACGGCCACAAACTGGCGGCCCTCGACTTTGAAGCTTTTTTGCACGCCTGAAAAACGGATAAAGGGTTTTGCGCTCACCGCCCCTCCTCGTCCGGTACGCCGGACTTGTTTGTTGTTGGTGAGCAGAGGATGAACGGATGACAGATTTGTGGCGCACGGGATCGGGCCGGATCATGCGCGGGATTGGGACAAGGGGAATAGGAGGTCTGAGGTTAACCGCGCCGCCACTCATCCGGCGACACGCCCAGCACCCGCCGAAACACATGGGCCAGGTGCGACGGCGATTCATAACCGACGTTATTGGCAATCTCCAGCACCGACATGCGCGTGTGCCGCAACAGGGTCTGTGCCCGCTCCAGGCGCAGCCGTTGCACGTAGGCCAGCACCGTTTCACCGGTGTGCAGCGCAAACAGCCGGGTCAGGTGCCGACGCGACATATGGAACACCGCCGCAATCTCATCCAGCCCCGGCGCATGCTCGAGGTTGCCTTCCACATAGGCCTTCACGTCGCGCACCAGCATCGCGCCGTGGCGCTCGGTAGACGAGCGCTGCAGGCTCGGCTGGCTGAGGGAAACCGCCAGGCATTCGAGCAGCAGCAAGTGATCGGCCTGGGCCAGTTGGCGACGGCGATCGACATAGGGGTCGGGTTGACTGAAGGCTTTTTTCGCCAGCAGCAAATGGTGCAGCGGCGCCGAGGTTTGCCAGATGCCCAGGGTGGGCACGCGCAGCAAGCGGTTGGCATCGCCGGACAGGTCACGCAGGGCGTAGCGCATGTAGTCGGGGTCGACATAGAACGCCAGGTGGCCCTGGCTGGCCGTGAGTGACGATGAGGAATGGCTGCACTGCGGCGGCACCAGCACGAACTGGCGTTCGATCACCGAAGTGGTGCGCCCGCTGTCTTCGTCCTTGAAGCGCAGCAAGCCGTGCTCGGGCACCATCAGCATGAACTCGTCATGGGCATGGGCCCCGGTTTCATAGGCGCCATTGGAGTTGAAGACGCTGTAGATATCACGCATCGCCAGGCACTGCCGGTGGGTGTTGGAGTGCTGACACTAGCATGTTTGGTGCCAGCGAAAAGCAGCGTCCTTGCTGCAAACCCCGTTAAGCCAACGGCACTCGACGCGTGGTCAGGGCCATGCGCCCCACCAGGAAGCTCAACGCTGCGCCCAGCAGCAACATCGCCAAGGTGCCCCACGCCGCGCGGGAGAGCTGTTTGGCGGCCACTTCGCCGGCTTCACGGGCTTTCTGCTCGGCCTGCTGTTTCAGTTCATCGACCTTCTGCATGGCTTGTTGATAAGCCTGGGCGTAGTTGTCGACGATCTGCGTGGCTTCTTCTTTGCTCTTGCCCGTACGCGCAGCAACGATGTTGACCAGCGCGTCTTTATCCGCAGCATTCAACGCAGGTTCACCGGAAGCCTTGACGCGCTCGAACCACTGCTTCAACTGATCACCTGCCTGGGCCGGGTGGGTCGCCGCATCGGTGGCAGTCTGTTTGCCATCGGCGGCGGCCTGATCGGTTTTCTGTTCGACGTTGGCCGGGTCCAGCTCAGGCTTGCCGCTTTGCTTGAGCAAGGTGTCGAGCTCGCCTTGCAGGCTGTTCCAATCCAGCTGGATGCCCTGCTCGTTCAGTTGCTGCTTGACGCTGTCGCCAATACCCGGCGCTGCCGCCGCAATGCCGCTACCGGCGGCCGACAGGCCCTTGCCCACCACATTCCCGGCTGTGCCGACAACACTCGCGGCCAGCCCGGCCAATAGCCAGGTGGTGAGCAAGGTGGTCAGCGTCCAGGTGAGTACGCCGTGCAGGCCACCGCGATCCGGCGCAGTACGCCCGGCCACGAAGGCTCCCACGCCGATTGCCACCAACGTCGAGACAAACAGCCAGATCCCGGCGCCTGTGCCGAAACCGCTGAGCGGGTTGCCGGCCTGCATCGGATCGACAGCGCTGGCACCGATAGCCGTTCCCAGCACGCTCAGCACCAAGTAGGTCACCAGGGCGATTGCACTACCGGCCAGCACGGAACTCCAGGACACGCGAAACAGCGAACGGTTGGTTTCATAGACAGTGGTCATGTTCGATCCTTTGATAGTGATTGACCGTTTCAGTCTGGCGAGACGGCTGCTTGCCGTCCCCGCTCAAATGCACCAGGCCATCTGGTGCATTCGCACCCCGTATCGCGGATTGCCGCTGCACTATCCTGAGGTGCGGGTGTCGTACTTCACATGCGCCCAAATCCCCGGAGAACCTATGACCCAGGACGTTCTAGCCAAAGAAACCAACCGTCGCCAACTGCAGCAGATCATCTCCGGGCTGTCCGACGGTGTGATTCTGGCCGAGATCGATCAAACCATTCTCTGGGCCAACGAAGCGGCCCTCACCATGCATGGCGTGGGCGACGTGATGGGGCTAGGCGCCGATGGCCAGGAATATGCCAAGCGTTTCGCCTTGCGCTACCGCAACAACCACCCCGTGCAGCTGGAAAACTACCCCCTGGCCCGAGCCGCCGCGGGCGATGAATTCAGCGACGTGGTGGTGGAAGTCACGCCCACCGCCGATGAAGAGAAAACCTGGGTCCACCGTCTGCGCAGCCTGGTGATCACCGACTCCCGTGGTGAACCGGAGTTGCTGGTACTGATCCTCAGCGACGCCACCGAATGGGCCAGCGCCGAACAGCGCTTCGAAAAAACCTTCAACGCCAACCCGGCGCCGGCGGTGATCTGTCGCCTGAGTGACTTACGCTACATCAAGGTCAACCAGGGTTTCCTGGAAATGACCGGCTACAACCGCGACCAGGTCATCGGTAAATCCGTCTATGAGCTGGACGTGCTGGAACAGGCCGAGCGCAAGGACCTGGCCATCCAGCGCCTGGGCGAAGGGTCCACCATCCCGCAGATGCAGGCCGAACTGCGCCTGCCTGAGGGAGGCAGCAAACTGGTGATCGTTGCCGGCCAACCCTTGGACATGAACGAAGAGGATTGCATGCTGTTTTCGTTCATGGACCTGGAGCCGCGACGCAAGGCAGAAATCGCCCTGCGCCAGAGTGAGGAGCGCTTCGCCAAATCCTTCCGTCTGACGCCCGTGCCGACCCTGGTGTGCAGCGCCGGCAACCGTCAGGTGGTCGACATCAACGAAGCCTTCATGAGCATCACTGGGTACATCAGTGAAGAATTGATCGGCAAGTCCATCGAAGACATCGACTTTATCGACAGCGCTTCTGCCTGCGACCAGTTGTTCACCACCCTGGAAAAAGCCGGCAACCTCGACGGCCAGGACCTCAAGGTGCGCAAGAAAGGCAACGAAGTGATCGACTGTGTGGTGTCCGCCGACACTGTGGTCATTGAGGACGTGCCTTGCTACCTGCTGGTGATGATGAACATCACCGAACGCAAACGCTCCGAGCTGGAGTTGGTGGCGGCCATCGAGGAAGTGATGCAGGACGCCTCCTGGTTCAGCCAGACATTGATCGAAAAACTCGCCAACGCCAAGAGCGTCAACAGCCCTAACCAGCCGAATATCGCCTTTACCGACCTCACGGCCCGTGAACGCGATGTACTGGGGTTGATCTGTGAAGGCCTGGCCGACAAAGAGATCGCCTCGCGCCTGAAACTGGCACCCAATACCGTGCGTAACCATGTGGCGACGGTATACTCGAAATTGGGGGTTCATAGCCGCAGTGCGGCTATCGTCTGGGCCCGTGAACGCGGGCTATTCGCCGGGGAATTGCGCCTCAAGAAATAGGTCGGGAAAGTGCAAATGCACTAGTGCACTTAGTGCGAATTCGCCTTATTGCTGCGGGAAGCACGCCATAACCTTTAAGCATCGAACTTATGCCTGAAGGAACCCGCATGTTTACCCTCTCTCAACTGCGAAATTGCATCGAAGAAGGCCTGTCGCCGCTGACATGTGAATTTACCCTGTGCCGGGACGCGTCCCTGACCCTCAAGGTCTACGACGCACAAACCGGCCGTGTGGATCTGGTGGTGACCGGGATCAGCACCAACCGCCTGCAGACCCCGCAAGAAGTGGAAAAGATGGTGGAAGAATTGCGCTACGAACTGCAGAGCAACACCATGGGCAAGCTCACGCTGGATGACTTGCCTTCAACGACGCCCCAATGAAATAAAACACCCCGCCCCCCACGATGAACGCCCCCAGCATGTAGAACATGTAGTGCGCCGGCAGGCTGGCCAATACCAGCCCACATAACACCGGCCCCAACGCGGCACCGAGATTGGACAGGTTCTGTGCCCCGTAATACATGCCCCGCAGGTGGTCCGGGGCGATCCGGTCGATGAACATGTACTCGGCCGGAAACACGATGATCTCGCCCACCGTGAACACCGCCATCGCCAGCACCCACCACAACACGCTGGTGGACAGCGCGAACCCGACGATGCCCAGCATGAACATGCCCAGCCCCGCGATCAGCCACTGGCCCAGGTAGCGGTGCGAAATGCGCCGCCCAATCACGTACTGCAAGGCAATCACCAGCACCGCGTTGGTGGTCAGCACGGCGCTGACCACGGTGTAGGTGTATTCAGCGGTGGTGGTGGTCACCAGGTACTGCGACAGCCACGCAGTGAACTGGCCGAATACCACGGCACTGAGCACGCCGCCGAGGGTAAAGCACACCAGGCGATGATCGCTTAAAAGCACTCGGCCGACGGCCAGGAATGGCACCGGTTTTTGCGTGGCATCCACGGTGGCCAGGGTACGGTCACCCCAGCGCCAATACAGCAGGAAAAACCCCACACCCAACAGCGCCGACAGAATAAACGGCAGGCTGATATCCCACTTGGCAATCATCGCCCCGAAAAAAGGCCCGACGGCATAACCGATGTTGGTCAGGGTGTACTTGATGGAAAACACTTCACTGCGTGCGTCTTCCGGCAACAGGCTGGCAAAGCCGGCTTTGACGGCGATATCAATCACCGCGTAAGCCAGGTTGATCAGAATCAGGCAGCTGTAGAACGCCCAGATAGTCTGCGCCAGTACCGTGCCGATAAAACCCAGCACAAACAGCACGCTTAAGGCCAGCAATAGCCGGTAGCTGTTGATGCGGTCTACGAGGAAACCGCCGTACACACTGAGCAGCGAGCCAACGATCAGCGAACTGCCGATCACCAGGCCGACCTGGGTGATATCGAGGGCGAAGTGGCGGGTGAGGTAAATCACCAGGTACGGAAACGTGATGGCCTTGGCCAGCGTGAGCAGCAACGTGGCGGATAGCAGCAGGTTAACGGTGCGTGGGTAGTTTCTTATTGTGGCAAGCATCCTGCTCTTTTTCCTTGAAGGTAACGCGGCCTTTCAGCCGGCTACCTTAACTCAGGAACAGGGCAAAAATGCAAGGTCATTTCTTGACGGGGGTGATCTCAAGAATGGTGCCGTTGGTGGTCTTGAGCAGCACGAATCTATCGCCCACCCGCGCCCACTGGCTGTCTTCTTCAGGCTGCTTGAGGCCGCGTTTCTTCCAGTCACTGACGGCCGACTCCTTGCGCATCAAGATGTCGGGCGCACGGTCGCCTTCTTTCAGGTCACGGGTGTTGATGTTCGAAGGTTGCACGGTTTCCTGAGGGGTATCACCGGCTTGCACGATGAAGCTGGCGGTGGACAGGCTGGTAGCGACCAGCAGCGAGGCGATCAGGGATTTTGACTTCATGGGTGCTCCTTCAATGAATGATGCTTACCCACGTTCGGACCGCTGCCGCGCATGATCATTCAATTCACCTGTGGCAGATGCCTCATTGCCTCCGTGAAATAAATCCTGTAATTTTTCATGAAATTTATCGAAATAAATTTCATGACACCTCAAGAAGAACTTGCCACCCTCGCCGCGCTGATCCACGACCTGCGCAAGCACAAGAAGCTCACCCTCGCCCAGCTCGCGCATAAGATCGAGCGTTCCGTGGGCTTCCTGTCCCAGGTCGAGCGCGGCCTGTCGCGGCCGACCGTGGCGGACTTGACCGCTATCAGCCACGCCCTCGACGTGCCCACCACGTATTTCTACAGCCAGCCCAAACCCAAGGCCGTGGACTGGATCACCCGCCCTAACGAGCGGCGCACGGTGTATTACGCCAATGGCATCACCGACATCCTCGTGTCGCCGAGCATGAACGGCGCCTTTTCGATGCTCGACAGCCTGTTGGCGCCAGGTGCCAACAGCGGTGAACAAACCATGAGCGACCGCGCCGAACAGGCCGGTTTTGTGCTGGAAGGCGAGTTGACCTTGTGGGTTGAAGGTGAGGCCGATTCGGTCACCCTCGGCCCTGGCGACAGTTTCCACTTGGCCAGCTTCGCCCATTGCCGCTACGCCAACCTGACTGACCTGCCCGCCCGCGTGCTGTGGGTTTACAACTAGGAGCTACACCCGTGAAAAGCCATCCTGCCTCCCTACTGGCCGAAGTCCGGACCTTTCGCCAGAACCACCCCGACGTGCGTTACGTCGACCTGATCGCCCTGGACATTCCCGGGCACTTCTACGGCAAGCGCTACCCGGTGGAGATGCTGGAAAAAGTCGCAGCCGGCAGCCCGTTGAAACTGCCGCAAAACGCAGTCTTGCTGGGGGCCCAGGGTGGCCTGTTCAAGATCGGTGACTACTGCTTCAACGACGGCGACCCGGATGCCAACCGCCGCCTGGTGCCAGGCACGCTCAAGCCGATGAGCTGGGAGTCGCAACCCCTGGGCCAGATGCTGATCACCTCGGACGGCACCGAAGCGCCCATCGAATTCGAACCCCGCGAAGTGCTGGCCAAGGTGCTGGAGCGCCTGCACCACAAGGGCATCCACCCGGTGGTGGCGTTCGAACTGGAGTTCTACCTGTTCGACAAAAAACTCGACAACGGCCTGCCGCAATTCGCCCGCGACCCACTGAGCGATGACGCCGACGACCAGCCCAACCTGCATATCGAACGGCTGTCACGCTTCAGCGAAGTGCTGGATGACATGGCGCACACCGCCAAGGACCAAGGCATCGATATCACGGTGATCACTGCCGAGATCGGCCCCGGCCAGTTCGAGATCAACTTCGGTCACCTCGATGACGGCCTGCGCGCCGCCGACTGGGCCGCCCTGTTCTGCCGCAGCACCCGTGGCGTGGCGCTCAAGCACGGTTACCGCGCCAGCTTCATGGCCAAGCCGTACCTGCAATACCCCGGCAGTGGCATGCATGTGCATGTCAGCCTGTATGATGGCGCGGGCAATAACCTGCTGGCGGCGCACCAGCAGCAACCGTTGCGGCATGCCGTGGCCGGCTGCCTGGAGTTGCTGCCCCACTGCATGCCGATCTTCTCGCCGAACCACAACGCCTTCCGCCGCCTGGGCGGTACGGTCAACGCCGCCACCCGCGCCAGCTGGGGCTTTGAAGACCGTGACGCGTGCGTGCGCATTCCCGAGTCCGACCCACGCAACCTGCGCATCGAGCACCGCCTGGCCAGTGCCGATGCCAACCCGTACCTGGTGCTGGCGGCGATCCTAGTCGGCCTGGAGCACGGCCTGGAAGCCAAGCGCGAACCCATCGCCCCGCTGAACGAGGACCGCAGCAGCGGCACCGACTTCCCCCTGGACATGCTCGACGCCGTGCGCACCATGCAGCATCAAGCGGTATTGCGCGATAAGCTGGGCGCCGAATTTGTCGACGTGTACTGCGAAAACAAACGCCAGGACCACCTGGCCTTTCAACAAGAGATCAACGCGCGGGAATACCGCTGGTTTCTCTAACCGCCCAGGAATCATCGATGACCGAACAAGCTGCCCCGGCGCTGAAGGAAATTTTCAATGTCGAACGCCTCCACCATATCGCTACCGAGATGACGGCGGTGTACCCGGCGTTCGACGCCAAGGGCTTCCTCAAGCACGCCAAGGCCGGGTTGGCCGAGTTGTCGGTGATGCAGCGCATGGCGCGGGTCAGCGAGAGCCTGCATGCGGTGATCCCGCTGGATTACCCGCAAACCCTAAAGGTGCTTTACGCGTTGGCCCCACGCTTGAACAGCGCGTTCGTCAGCCTGTTCCTGCCGCATTTCGTGGCAAGTTACGGGTTGCACGACTTCAAGCGCTCCATGGCTGCTCTTAAATACTTCACCACCTTTGGCTCCGCCGAATTCGCCATCCGCCACTTTTTGCAGCACGACTTCCAGCGCACATTGGCGGTGATGCAAACCTGGTCACTGGATGACAACGAACACGTGCGCCGCCTGGCCAGCGAAGGTTCGCGTCCGCGCCTGCCTTGGTCATTCCGCCTGGCACAGGTGCAGGCCCGCCCCGAGCTGTGCGCGTCGATCCTCGACAACCTCAAGGCCGACAGCAGCCTCTATGTGCGCAAGTCAGTGGCCAACCACCTCAACGACATCACCAAGGACCACCCGGACTGGGTGCTCAGCCTGATCGAAGGCTGGAACCTGGAGAACCCTCACACCGCCTGGATCGCCCGCCACGCCCTGCGCAGCCTGATCAAGCAAGGCAACACCCGTGCGCTGACGATCATGGGCGCCGGCGCCAAGGCCCAGGTGAAGATCCACCACCTACAGGTCACGCCGGCGGTGATCAACCTGGGCGACCGCATCAACCTGTCGTTCAGCCTGGAGTCCACCGCCACTACCCCACAGAAACTGGTGGTGGACTACGCCATCGACTACGTGAAAAGCGCCGGCCACAGTGCCGCAAAGGTGTTCAAGCTCAAGGCGTTTACCCTCGGCGCTGGCGAACTTCACAGCATCCGACGTGAGCAACATATCCGCGAACTGACCACGCGCAAGCACTATCCCGGACGGCATGTGGTGCACGTGTTGGTGAATGGGGATCGGCTAGGCAGCGCGGAGTTCGAATTGCGCGCCTGACTCGATTGAGTAAACCTGCACAGTTCCAAATGTGGGAGCGGGCTTGCTCGCTCCCACAGTTTTAATCCGGTTACGGTCAGTCAGATCTCGCCGAGCAACAACCTTTGCTCGCGCGCGCACAACTCCACCACGTAATCCCACAACACCCGCAGCCGCACCGATTTGTGCAACTCCCGGCGCGAACTGATCCAGTAGCTGCGCTGGATCCCCTCCCCCGGCAGCAACGGCACCAAGTCCGGATCGCCCGACGCCATAAAGCACGGCAACACCGCAATCCCCAACCCGGAGCGCGCTGCCTGGTGCTGGGCGATCACGCTGGTGCTGTGGAACACCACCTTGGGGTTGCGGCAGAAGCTGCTAAGGAACTTGAGTTCCTGGCTGAACAGCAAGTCGTCTACATAATCGATCCACGCGTGCGCGGCGAGGTCTTCGCGTTTCTCGATCGGTGGGTTGCGCTCCAGGTAGGCACGGCTGGCGTAGAGGGCCAGGCGGTAGTCGGTGAGTTTGCGCGTGACCAGTTGGTCGACGCTGGGGCGTTCAAGGTGGATGCTGATCTCCGCTTCGCGGTTGAGGATGCTGACAAAGCGCGGCACCGCCACCAGTTCCACTTCCAGCCCGGGGTAGCGGTCAAACAGTCCGCCCATGCGACTGGCCAGGAACATCACGCCCAATCCCTCGGCCACGCCGAGGCGGATCTTGCCCAGGGGCGCGGCGGAGTGGGTCAGTTCGTCTTCGGCCAACAGCGCGACGTTTTCCATGGCTTCGGCGTGCTTGAGCAAGGCCTCGCCGGCCGGCGTCAACTCGTAGCCCTGGGCATGCTGCACGAACAGCGCGGTGCCGAGGCTTTTCTCGATCGCCTCGATGTGCCGCGCGACGGTGGCGTGGGTGGTTTTCAGGCGTTGCGCGGCGGTGAGCAGGCGGCCGCTGCGCTGCAGCTCCAGAAAGTACCGCAGGTCATTCCAGTCGAACATGACGCCTCCCTCCGATGGACATAAATACTGACTAAAGTCGTGCCCGGTACCTGTGGTGAGCGAAGTCAAAGGGCCACGCTGTTTAAAAACGCACAGCAGCTGGGTAAAAACTAACATTTTTAAGACGAAAACTAACAACTAGGATGGAACGCATAAGAAAAACAAGCGAGACCTTCAGATGCCCATTGCAACTGCTGAATACGATTACATCGTCGTAGGTGCCGGCCCCGCGGGCTGCCTGCTGGCCAATCGACTGTCCGCCAACCCCGCTCACCGCGTGCTGCTGCTTGAAGCCGGCGGCCGCGACAACTACCCCTGGATCCACATTCCCGTCGGCTACCTGTTCTGCATCGGCAACCCACGCACCGACTGGTGTTTCAAGACCGAAGCCCAAGAAGGCCTGCAAGGCCGTGCGTTGAGTTACCCACGGGGCAAGGTGCTGGGCGGCTGTTCGTCCATCAACGGCATGATCTACATGCGCGGCCAGGCCCAGGATTACGACGGCTGGGCGGCAGAAGGCAACGCAGGCTGGGCCTGGAAAGACGTGCTGCCCCTGTTCAAGCAAAGCGAAAACCATTTTGCCGGCGGCTCGGAGTTCCACAGCGACGGTGGCGAATGGCGCGTCGAACAGCAGCGCCTGCACTGGCCGATCCTCGATGCCTTCCGTGATGCGGCAGCGCAAAGCGGCATTGCCACCCTCAACGACTTCAACACGGGCGACAACGAAGGCTGCGGCTACTTCCAGGTCAACCAGAAGGCCGGCGTGCGCTGGAATGCGGCCAAGGCGTTTCTCAAGCCTATCCGTCAGCGCCCCAACCTCACGGTGATGACCGAAGTGGAAGTCGACCGCGTACTGCTGGAGAACGGCCGCGCCTCCCAGGTGATCGGGCGCCAGCAGGGCCAGCAGATGAGCTGGAAGGCACGCAAGGAAATCGTGCTGTGCGCCGGCTCCGTAGGTTCACCGGGTATTTTGCAGCGTTCGGGAATCGGTCCGTCCAGCGTGCTCAAACCCTTGGGCATCGACGTGCTGCATGAGCTGCCGGGTGTCGGTGGCAACTTGCAGGACCACCTGCAACTGCGGCTGATCTACAAACTGGAAAACGCGCGCACCCTCAACCAGATTGCCGGCACGCTATGGGGCAAGATGGGCATGGGCCTGCGTTACCTGTATGACCGCAGCGGCCCATTGTCGATGGCGCCCAGTCAGCTCGGCGCATTTGCCCGCTCGGGTCCGGAACAGACCTCGGCCAACCTCGAATACCACGTACAGCCGCTGTCACTTGAGCGCTTTGGCGAGCCGCTGCACGCATTCCCGGCGTTTACCGCATCGGTCTGCGACTTGCGCCCGCAAAGTCGCGGGCGCATCGACATTCGCTCGGCCAACCCGGCGGATGCACCACTGATCCGCCCCAATTACCTGAGCCACCCGGAAGACTTGCGGGTGGCCGCCGACGCGATCCGCCTGACACGCCGCATTGTTGCCGCACCCGCTCTCAGCCAGTTCAAACCGGTGGAATATCTGCCGGGCGATTCGCTGCAAACCGAAGACGAGTTGCACGAAGCCGCCGCGCGCATCGGTACGACCATCTTCCATCCGGTCGGCACCTGCCGCATGGGCAGCGATAAAGACGCGGTGGTGGATGCGCAACTGCGGGTGCATGGCGTGCCGGGCCTGCGCATTGCCGATGCGTCGGTCATGCCGCGCATCACGTCCGGCAATACCTGTTCACCGACGCTGATGATCGCGGAGAAGGCCGCGCAGCTGATCCTTTCGCCGAACACAAGGAGTCTCGCCCCGGAGAAAGAACTGGTTCATGCAATCTGAATAGCGGCGCCAGACCTGGCGCCGACAGTGGAACAACAATAAATAATCACTGTGAGGGCTACCCGATGTCAGAACATGCTCAACCCCTGGGCTCGGCGGTCAACAGCGCCGTTACCCGCAACGACTCAAAGAAGGTCATCTTCGCCTCGTCCCTGGGGACGGTGTTCGAGTGGTATGACTTTTTCCTCTATGGCGCCCTCGCGGCGGTGATCAGCAAGCAGTTCTTTGCCGGGGTCAACGACACCACGGCGTTCATCTTTGCCTTGATGGCCTTTGCGGCCGGCTTTGTGGTGCGGCCGTTCGGCGCGCTGGTGTTTGGCCGCCTGGGCGACATGATCGGGCGCAAATACACCTTCCTCGTCACCATCATCTTGATGGGCGTGGCGACCTTCTGTGTCGGGCTGTTGCCGACTTACGCGAGCATCGGCATTGCGGCGCCGATCATCCTGATCGTGCTGCGCATGCTGCAAGGCCTGGCGCTGGGCGGTGAATACGGCGGCGCAGCAACCTACGTGGCGGAACATGCGCCCGCCGGCAAACGCGGCTTCCACACCAGCTGGATTCAATCCACCGCGACCCTCGGCCTGCTGCTGTCACTGCTGGTGGTGTTGGCATGCCGTTACTTCACCGGTGACCAGTTCGAAGTGTGGGGCTGGCGTATTCCGTTCCTGTTCTCCATTGTGCTGCTGGGTATTTCCACCTGGATCCGCATGAGCCTGCATGAGTCGCCAGCGTTCCTGAAAATGAAAGAGGAAGGCAAGGCCAGCAAGTCGCCGATCCGCGATTCGTTCGGCAAATGGGAAAACCTCAAGATCGTGCTGATCGCGCTGTTCAGCATCAACGGCGGCCAGGCGGTGACCTTCTACGCGGCGCAGTTCTATGTGCTGTTCTTCCTCACCCAGTTCCTGAAAATGGACCCGGCCCTGGCCAACATGCTGTTGATCATCAGCGTGGTGATCGGCGCGCCGTTCTTTATCTTCTTCGGCTGGCTGTCGGACAAGGTGGGCCGCAAGCCGGTGCTGATGCTCGGCCTGCTGCTGGCCACCGCGCTGTACTTCCCGATCTTCAAGAGCCTGGCGCACTACACCAACCCGGCGATGGACCAGGCCAGCAACCAGGCCCCAATCACCGTGCTGGCCGACCCGGCCACCTGCACCTTCCAGTTCGACCCGGTGGGCAAGGCCAAATTCGACAGCCCATGCGACAAGGTCAAGACCTTCCTGGTCAAGCAGGGCCTGCCCTACAGCAGCGCCGCCGCACCGGCCGGCAGCCCGGTGCAGGTAAGCGTGGGCGACGTGCGGATCGACGGGTTTGACGAAAAAGCCCTGCGCGGCGCCGTGACCCTGGCCGGTTATCCGTCTTCGGCGGATGTGGCACAAGTCAACAAGACCATGGTGGTGGTGCTGATCGTGGCGCTGATCCTGATCGCCGCCATGTGCTACGGCCCGCTGGCCGCGTTGATGGTGGAATTGTTCCCGACCCGCATTCGCTATACCTCCATGTCCCTGCCTTACCACATCGGCAACGGCTGGTTTGGCGGGTTCCTGCCGACCGTGTCGTTCGCCCTGGTGGTGTACACCGGCGATATCTTCTACGGCCTGTGGTATCCGGTGGTGGTGACCGGGGTGAGCCTGATCGTGGGGCTGTTCTGCCTCAAAGAAACACGGCATGTGGATATTGATAACAACTGACTGAAGGCGCCCCCTTCCCTTACCGGACGGGGGCGCACACAAATTGCTGTATATCCATCCAGATAATGGTTGATCAAATCCCTTCTTTTGCCCATCCTGCTCTCCATTCGACGGTGTAACGAACGGGCTGAGCATGCGGCTGTACCTCTGTGAAAAACCTTCCCAGGCCAAGGATATTGCGGCCGTACTCGGTGCCAGTCGCCGGGGCGATGGCTGCTGGCTGGGCAATGGCGTCACGGTCACCTGGTGCATCGGCCACCTGCTGGAAACCGCCCCGCCCGACGCCTACGACGAGAAGTACAAGCGCTGGGTGCTGGCCGACCTGCCCATCGTCCCGGAAAAATGGAAGATGCGCGTCAAGCCCAAGACCGCCAGCCAGTTCAAGGCGGTCAAGCGTTTGCTGGGGGAAGCCCAGGAACTGGTGATCGCCACCGACGCCGACCGCGAAGGCGAGATGATCGCGCGTGAGCTGGTGGAGCATTGCCGCTATCGTGGGCCGATCCAACGGCTGTGGCTGTCGGCGCTGGACGACGCCTCCATCCGCAAGGCCCTGGCCGCCCTCAAGCCAGGCGCCGAGACCTTCAGCCTGTATCACTCGGCCTTGGGCCGTTCCCGTGCCGACTGGCTGATCGGCATGAACATGAGCCGCCTGTTTACCTTGCTGGGGCGCCAATCCGGTTATCAGGGCGTATTGCCTGTGGGTCGGGTGCAAACGCCGACCTTGCGCCTGGTGGTGGACCGCGACCGTAGCATTGCCGATTTTGTGCCGGTGGCGTACTGGGCCATCGATGTCGACCTACACCACAACGCCATGACCTTCACCGCCCAATGGCGCGCGGCCGAGGATGCCTGTGATGACCAGGGCCGCTGCCTCAACCCGCAACTGGCGCGAGACGCCGCCGACGCCATGCGCAACGCCGCCACCGCGCGGCTGGTAAAACTGCGTACCGAACGCATGCGTGAAGTCGCGCCCCTGCCATTCGATCTCGGCACCCTGCAAGAAATCTGCTCCAAGAAGCTCGGCCTTGGTGCCCAAGAAACCCTGGATATCGCCCAGTCGCTATATGAAACCCATAAAGTCATCACCTACCCTCGTAGTGATTGCGGCTACCTGCCTCTGAGCCAGCACAGCGACGCGCCGAAGATTCTTGCTGCCATCGCGCGCGCCGATAGTGCGGTGAACGAATTGATGGCGCATATCGACCCGCAGCGTCGCTCGCGGGCGTGGAATGACGCCAAGGTCAGCGCCCACCACGGCATCATCCCGACCGGCGCCGGCAAAGATGTAGGGCAACTCACCGGCAAGCACCGTGCGGTGTACACGTTGATTCGTGCGCGCTACCTGGCGCAGTTCCTGCCCAACCACGAATACGATCGCACCCAGGCGGACTTCGAGTGCGCAGGCCAAGCGTTGCGCGCAGTGGGCAAAGTGGTCATCGAACCGGGCTGGAAACGTGCCCTGCCCGAAGCCCTCGCGCCAGCAAAAGGCCGCGAAGCGCCGGCCCCACAAGCGTTGCCGGCATTGGTGCAGGGCCAAGACTATGCCGTGGCCAAGGTCACCCTCAAGGACCTGTGGACCCAACCGCCCAAGCCCTTTACCGAAGGCGACCTGATCAAGGCGATGAAAAACGTCGCCAAGCTGGTGGAAGACCCGCTGCTCAAGCAAAAGCTCAAGGACACCACCGGCATCGGCACCGAAGCCACCCGTGCCGGCATCATTCAGGGCCTGCTGGACCGTGGCTACCTGGTGAAAAACGGCAAGGCGCTGTCGGCCACCCCGGCAGCGTTCAGCCTGATCGACGCCGTGCCCCGCGCCATCGCGGACCCTGGCACCACGGCGATCTGGGAGCAGGCGCTGGACATGGTGCAAAGCGGCGAAATGAGCCTGGAAGAATTCGTCGCCAAACAGGCGGCCTGGATGAGCAAGCAGGTGGCGCGTTGCAATGGCCTGCGCATGACCATCAGCGGCCCGGCCAGTCCGGCAGGACCCGGCGCCGCGCCATGGAAAAAGAAGCGCAAGAGCGCGCCGCGCAAGACAGCAGCCAGCCCAAAACGGGCGAAAAAGCCGACAGCTACGGGGTAAAACCCGAAAAAATCCGGCGAATGACGTTTTTCGACGGGTTTAGCGCCGCTTTGGACCTTGCCGCCGCGCGGGCCGTCTAGGATTCTGTAGGGGGAGCCTGACTAACTAACAAAAACCGGAGTGGCCGCCATGAAAACCGTTGCACAAGTGCTCAAAGCCAAGGACCAGAAAAACCAGGAAGTCCATGTCATCAAACACGACCACACCGTGTTTGAAGCACTGGTCCGGATGTCGGAGAAAAACGTCGGGGCCTTGCCGGTCGTCCAGGATGGCGTGGTGGTAGGCATCATCAGCGAACGTGATTACGCCCGCAAAATCATGCTCAAGGGGCTTTCGTCGGTCACCACGAAGGTGCATGAGGTGATGAGTTCCCCGGTGATCACCGTCGACACCCATAAAAAGGTCGATGAGTGCATGAACATCATGACCGACAGTCACCTGCGCCACCTGCCGGTGGTGGAAGACGGCAAACTGTTGGGCCTGCTCTCTATCGGTGACTTGGTGAAAGAAGCCATTGCCGACCAGGCTGACCTGATCAAACAGCTGGAGCAGTACATCCGCGGCGAATAGGGGAACCCATGCTCGACACGCTGGAACATCAAGAGGACCACCTCGACACCCTGCACCGGGCCATGGCCGAACGGCGCTTTCTGGTGTTGACCGGTGCAGGGATCAGCACCTCGTCGGGCATTCCCGATTACCGCGACAGCGAAGGCGTGCGTCGGGGCAAGGCGCCAATGATGTACCAGGAATTCCTCGCCACCCCGCAGGCGCGGCGCCGTTATTGGGCGCGAGCGATGCTGGGGTGGCCGAGGGTTCGCATTGCGCAACCGAACAAGGCGCACCTGGCGTTGGCGATGCTGCAACAACGCGAGCGCATCAGCGGGTTGATCACCCAGAACGTCGACACCCTTCACGATCAAGCCGGCAGCCACGACGTCATTGAACTACACGGCAGCCTGCACCGGGTGCTGTGCCTGGATTGCCAGTTGCTCAGCCCGCGTGAGGCGATCCAGCGGCAGATGGAAATAGACAACCCCTATCTGTCGCAAGTCCACGCGGTGCAGGCGCCGGATGGCGACACCTTGCTTGACCCCGCCTTTGAAGAACATTTCCAGGTCCCGCGCTGCCCCCACTGCAATGGCGAGCGCTTGAAACCGGATGTCGTGTTTTTTGGCGAAAATGTAGCGCCAGCAACAGCGGCCAGGGCGATGGCTGCGGTAGAGCATGCCGAGGGGTTGCTGGTGGTGGGCTCGTCGCTGATGGCCTACTCGGCGTTCCGCCTGTGCAAGGCCATGGTCGAACAGGACAAGCCGGTCATAGCCATCAATTTGGGCAAGACTCGGGGGGATGAGCTGTTACAGGTGAAGATCGAAGCCGAGTGTGAGCGGCTATTGCCGCTTTTGGTCGAACGTTTAGGCTAATTCATTCAAACGCTCGCCACGGAAAGCGTTGACCTACACCTCCAGAAAATGACGCCCAAGTCACGTTTTCCCGCATTCTCCCGTCCCCACGGCGATTTATGTAGTGATCAAAAATAATCACTACATAACCGTTGACGTAACCTTTTTGTCCTTGCATTATCGAGACGTCTCCCGGATCGGGAGCGTTGGCAACAAGCGTTTTGAACAAGCTCGTCTGACCGCCGAGCTGTTTTTTCCGGATGTGCACTGCCCACAAGGCGGATTGATGAAGCTGACCGGCCCGAAGGGCTCGGTACAAGGCGCTCAAATGCGGCTTGTCTTCGTTATGAAAGCATTGCGTAGCAGTTCATCAGCAAGACTACATGCATCAGGTTCAAGACCCTGCCCGTATTCGGCAGACAGTCGCTGACGCCCGGTTTTCGCAACCGGAGACAACTAAAGATGTTTTAACGAACCAACTGATAGATCGCCAACTGGTCAAGGGGCTTACACATGAATCTGAACAACCAACCAACTATCGATGAATTGGCTGAGATGTTCGCAGCGCAGAAAGACACACTCGACGACCATATCCTGTGGATTGGCAAATCGGGCGAAGTGCAACTTGACTGCCTGGAGCCCAATACCGAAGAGGCTGAGTTCGACCGCAATCACCGTGAACTGGCGGCACGCCTGAGGGTTTACCGTCGGGGCCAGGGTTATGTCGGCAAGAAAGCCGCCGCCGATCGCAACTTTATCGAGCAGGTGTTCCACACACTTAATACCGAATGGCAGAACCTCAAAGGCCAATCGCACGTTAAAGTGATTGATAGATACTGCTGATAACACAGTCTTAAACATTTAAGCCCGCTTGTTCATTCAAGCGGGCTTTTTAATGCCTGAGTTATAACAATGCCGGAAACCGCCCCTTTGTCGCTTCATCCCGGAAAATATCAAACAATACCTGCGCCGCTGCCGAGAGTTCATGCCCCGGCTTGGTAAGCACACCAATCGGCCGTTCGATCACCGGATCGCTCAAGGTGATGCAGTGCGCGCCCGCCTCTTCCATCTGCCTTGCGCACAACGCCGGTACCGCGCTGACACCCAAGCCACTCGCCACCATCTTGCCCACCGTCGCCAACTGATGGCTTTCCAGGGCTACCGGCAGCTTCATCTGTAGCGCGCCCAAGTGCTCTTCCAACATCACCCGTACCGTAGACGGCCGTTGCAAGGTGATGAACGGTTGCTCCAGCAAGGTTTTCCAATCGATCTCGGCACAGTTTGCCAACGGCGAATCACCCGGCACCACGGCGATGAAACGGTCGAGGTACAACGGCGTAAACGCCAGTGATGAACCTTCAGCAGGCTCAAACGCCACGCCCAACTCCACCTGCCGGTCTCGCACCATCTCCAGCACCTGCTCATTGATCAAGTCATGCACAGTCACATTCACCTGCGGGTAACGCGCGCGGAATATCTTCAGGATCGGTGGCAGCAGGTTGCCCGCAAAAGACGGCATCGCTGCCACAGTGACTCGACCACGTTGCAGTGTGAATCGCTGGCGCAGTTCGTCTTCGGCGTTGTCCCAGTCGGCAATCAGCCGGCGCGCCAGGGGCAGCAGGGACTCACCTTCGGGCGTCAGGGCAACGTTGCGGGTATTGCGGCTGAACAGGCGCCCGCCCAGGCCTTCTTCCAGACCCTTGATGGTCAGGCTCAGCGCCGATTGGGAGAGGTGCAGGCGCTCGCAGGCGGCGGCAAAACTCAGGCTCTGGGCCACGGCGAGAAACGCGCGCATCTGTTTAACGGTCATGACGCTACTCCAAACGGTCGGGCGACTATGCTGTTTTTTAAATCAATCAACCTTAAAAAACAACTTAACAAATCAATCAGCCGGAGCAACACTCGGTTCATTGGCTGGCCCACAAACAATAAAAGAGGTGCATATGGCAGGTTTCGATAAACGCGTGGCGTCCTACGAGGAAGCACTGGCAGGCCTGGAAGACGGCATGACCGTACTCTCCGGCGGTTTTGGCCTGTGCGGTATTCCGGAAAACCTCATCGCCGAGATCAAGCGCAAAGGCACCCGCGACCTGACCGTGGTTTCCAACAACTGTGGCGTCGACGGTTTCGGCCTGGGCGTGTTGCTGGAAGAAAAACAGATCAGCAAGGTGATCGC
This sequence comes from Pseudomonas sp. IPO3749, assembly GCF_013386605.1. Classification (NCBI taxonomy): domain Bacteria; kingdom Pseudomonadati; phylum Pseudomonadota; class Gammaproteobacteria; order Pseudomonadales; family Pseudomonadaceae; genus Pseudomonas; species Pseudomonas sp. IPO3749. The sequence goes on from NZ_JACARN010000015.1 coordinate 199,389, forward strand.
TTCCTACGTCGGTGAAAACGCCCTGTTCGAGAAGCAATTGCTCAGCGGCGAAATCGAAGTAGTACTGACGCCCCAAGGCACCCTGGCCGAAAAAATGCGCGCTGGCGGTGCGGGTATCCCGGCCTTCTTCACCGCAACCGGCGTCGGCACTCCGGTGGCCGAAGGCAAGGAAACCCGCGAGTTCAACGGTCGTCCGTACCTGATGGAAGAATCCATCACCGGCGACTTCGCCATCGTCAAAGGCTGGAAAGCCGATCATTTCGGCAACGTTATCTATCGCCACACCGCCCAGAATTTCAACCCACTGGCCGCCACCGCCGGCAAGATCACCGTGGTCGAAGTCGAAGAAATCGTCGAACCGGGCGAGCTGGACCCGGCGCAGATCCACACTCCTGGCATCTACGTCGATCGGATCATCTGCGGCACGTTCGAGAAGCGCATCGAACAGCGCACCGTACGCAAATAATCCGCCCCCAGCCCGAACAATAAGGACACCTGAAATGGCTCTTACCCGCGAACAAATGGCTCAACGCGTCGCCCGCGAAATGCAGGACGGCTTCTACGTGAACCTTGGCATCGGCATTCCGACCCTGGTGGCCAACTACATCCCCGAAGGCATGGAAGTGATGCTGCAATCGGAAAACGGCCTGCTCGGCATGGGACCGTTTCCTACCGAAGAAACCATTGATGCCGACATGATCAACGCCGGTAAACAAACCGTTACCGCACGTATCGGCGCCTCGATCTTTTCCTCCGCCGAGTCCTTCGCGATGATCCGAGGCGGCCACGTCGACCTCACTGTACTCGGTGCGTTCGAAGTGGACGTAAATGGCAACATCGCTTCGTGGATGATCCCCGGCAAGCTGGTCAAAGGCATGGGCGGCGCCATGGACCTGGTGGCCGGTGCGGAAAACATCATCGTTATCATGACCCACGCGTCCAAGGATGGTGAATCCAAGTTGCTCAGCCAGTGCAGCCTGCCGCTGACCGGTGCCAACTGCATCAAGCGTGTATTGACCGACCTGGCCTACCTGGAAATCGAAAATGGCGCTTTTGTCCTCAAGGAACGCGCACCTGGCGTCAGCGTTGAAGAGATTGTGAGCAAGACCGCCGGTAAACTGATCGTCCCGGACCACGTTCCAGAAATGCACTTCCAGTGAGGACAGATCCCATGCAAGACGTCGTGATAGTTGCTGCCACCCGCACCGCCGTGGGCAGCTTCCAGGGTTCGCTGGCGAACATTCCGGCACCGGAACTGGGCGCTGCCGTGATCCGTCGCCTGTTGGAACAGACCGGCCTCGACCCAGCCCAAGTGGATGAAGTGATCCTCGGCCAGGTACTCACCGCAGGCTCAGGCCAGAACCCGGCGCGCCAGGCTTCGATCCTCGCCGGCCTGCCCCACACCGTGCCGAGCCTGACCCTCAACAAAGTCTGCGGCTCGGGCCTCAAGGCCCTGCACCTGGGCGCCCAGGCCATCCGTTGCGGCGACGCCGAGGTGATCATCGCCGGCGGCATGGAAAACATGAGCCTGGCCCCGTACGTACTCCCCGCTGCGCGCACCGGTTTGCGCATGGGCCACGCCAAGATGATCGACAGCATGATCACCGACGGCCTGTGGGATGCGTTCAACGAATACCACATGGGCATCACCGCCGAGAACCTGGTGGACAAGTACGGCATCAGCCGTGAAGCCCAGGACGCGTTCGCTGCGGCGTCCCAGCAAAAAGCTGCCGCCGCTATCGAAGCGGGCCGCTTTGTCGATGAGATCACCCCGATCCTGATTCCCCAGCGTAAAGGCGATCCAGTGGCCTTCGCCGTGGATGAACAGCCTCGCGCCGGCACCACTGCCGAGTCCCTGGCCAAGCTGAAACCGGCGTTCAAGAAAGACGGCAGCGTCACCGCCGGCAACGCCTCCAGCCTCAACGACGGCGCCGCTGCGGTGCTGCTGATGAGTGCCGACAAGGCCAAGGCCCTCGGCCTGCCGGTGTTGGCGCGCATCGCCAGCTACGCCAATGCGGGCGTCGACCCAGCCATCATGGGCATCGGCCCGGTCTCGGCCACCCGTCGCTGCCTGGACAAAGCCGGCTGGAACCTGGGCGAACTGGACCTGATCGAAGCCAACGAAGCCTTCGCCGCGCAATCCCTGGCGGTGGGCAAAGAACTGGAGTGGGATGCAGAGAAGGTCAACGTCAACGGTGGCGCCATCGCCATCGGCCACCCGATCGGCGCCTCAGGCTGCCGCGTGCTGGTGACCCTGCTGCATGAAATGATCAAGCGCGATGCCAAGAAAGGCCTGGCGACGCTGTGCATCGGTGGCGGCCAGGGTGTCGCGCTGGCGCTCGAACGCAACTGATTCAAAGAGCAACACGGAAAAGGCCTGGTTCCACGAAAACCAGGCCTTTTCTTAATGCGTTCTATCTGAAAAACGCAGTTCAAATGTGGGAGCGGGCTTGCTCGCGAAAGCGGTGAGTCAACCATGAATCTGGTGACTGACACACTGCGTTCGCGAGCAAGCCCGCTCCCACATTTGATCTTTATTGCCTGTCGGATTGCGGCACCGCAAACACCGCACTCGCCCGCGCCACGACCTTCTCCCCCACCTGCAAGCTCACCGTGGCAAACGCCATCTGCCGCCCACGCTTGTGATGCTCCAAGCGCACCACAATCCACTCCCCCACCTGCACCGCCCCCAGGTAATCCAAGGTCATACTTGCGGTAATCAACGGCAGCGGCGGCTCACTGGAAAACGCCATCGCATAGCCCATGCCGATATCCGCCAGGGTCGCCAACACCCCGCCATGCACGGTGCCGCGTCCATTGGCGTGGCGATTGTCGGCGCGCAGGCCGATCTCCAGTTGCAGGCCCTCCCCTCGGCAATAGGCCGGGCCGAGCAGGTCCAGCAACGGACTGCTGCGGGGCAGCGAAACAAAACCTTCAGGCACGGCGTGAGCGATCATGGCGGATTCTTCCCTGGTGTGAAGATTGAGATGTACGCCTGGCCGCTGGCAACGGCCATTACCATCCACCGCGCAAATCCCGCGCGATGCTTTGCGTTAATCCACCAGACCCGCTTTAATCGCCGCATCGACCCCTTCAAGGAACTGCAATGCGCCACCTGGACGGCAAATCCCAGCCACTTCGTGCCCCCTTTTTGATGCTGCTGGCCGGCCTGGCGTTGGTCGGCTGCTCGCCCAGTGACCACTCCCGTGCGCGGGTGATCAACGGTGAACAAAGCCGCGCCGGCGCACAACTGGCTTATGAGCATGAACTGAGCCTGGCCCTGCCCGGCGCCCTGCTTGCGCCGCGCATGCAGGCCACTCGCGAAGCCTGCGAAACCGCGCGCTTTGGCGCCTGCAATATCCTCGGCATCACCGAAAACGACAGCGGCGGCCAGATCATCCTGCGCATCGCGCCGACCGGCGTGGAGCCAATGGTCGCGATGGCCGCCGAAGGTGGCAAACTCGGCCAGCGCATCACCACCGCCGAAGACCTGGCCGATGCCGTTGCCGATGTGCGCCGTCGCCAGGACCGCCTGCAAGCCCAGCAACAACGCCTCGACGAGCTGGCCAAGCGCAAGGACATCACCGTCAGCGACCTGATTGCCCTGAGCAAGGAACAGGCGGGCATTGAAAACGAGCTGCAGGAACTGGCGCAGGTCGCCGCCGGTCAGCAACGCCGCCTCGACACCAACCGTGTGACCCTGAATTTCAGCTCCTCTGATGGTGCGAACCAGCAGTCGAGGTTCAGCCGCATGTTCAGCAACTTGAGCGATAACCTGGTAGACGGCACTGCCGACGCCCTGGAGCGCTCGGCCTATGTGCTGCCGTTCGTGATCCTGGCGTTTCCGGTGGTGTGGTTGTGGGTGTGGTTGTGGCGCCGCTTTGTTGTGAAGAGCCGCCCTGTGGTGAACGGGCTTGTCCCGCGCGGGGGTGCGAAGCAGCCCTAGAAGGATTCACCGAGGGAGACTTGATACACCGCGTTGTATTTGATTGGGGGGTGCTACGCACCCCAACGCGGGGCAAGCCCGCTCACCACAACAAGCCCGCTCACCACAAAGCTGATCAGCGCTTCATGCACCGCTGATAACGTTCATCCACCCGCTTGGCGAACCAGGCGGTGGTGAGGTTGCGGGTGATCTTGGGGCTCTTGAGCACGATGCCCGGCAGGATCGCCCGTGGCATAGGCTTGCCCGCCGCCTTGTCGGCCAGGGCAAACACGCGGTTGTAGAGCGTGGTGTCCTCGAAATCCAGTTGCTCGCCCTGCTCCAGTTGGCTGCGGATGCTGGGGTTGCGCATGTCCAGCTTCGCGCCCAACGAACGCACCGCCAGCTCGGTAGTGCCCGGCAGCAGTGAACCGTAACGAATCAAATCCCCATCCAGCGCCAGGTCGGTGCCCGAGGCACGGCTGACGGCAGCCTGGAACGCGGCATTGCGACTGGCGTACCAGCCAGCATTGAAGTCGGCAAAGCGGTACAACGGCTGGTCATAATTCACCGGGTAACCGAGCAAATGCGCGATGCCGAAATACATGCCGCCCCGGCGGGTGAACACTTCGCGGCGAATGCTGCCGTCCACCGTGTAGGGGTAACCCCGCGCCTGTTTCTGCGCGAAGTCGATACTCACCTGCATCGGCCCTGCGGTATGCACCGGGTTGAAGCCACCAAACAGGGTCTTGCCCAGGGGCACCATGCTGATGAAGTCATCGAAGATGCCGCTCAGGTCTTTTTCCGTGCGTGCAGCGCCCAGGCGATCGGCGTAAGTCTTGCCGGTGGGCGAACGCAGTTGCAGTGCGCTGCGGACCACAAACGCCGGCACGTGGACTTTTCCGGCGCGCCGCAGGATTTCATCCTGCGCGATCTTGCCCATATTCGGCACGGGTGGGTCCACTTGGTAAGTGGACTCCTGCTCGGTGACCGCCAGCACCGCGCAGATGTTTTCCGTGCTGGGGTAGATTTTCTGGGTATCGAAGGCGGTGTAGATGTCCTGGGCCCACCCCTTGCGGTCAGACAACTGGGCGGGTAGCAACCGCACGATCTGCGCCTTCACCTCGGCTTCGCTGCGCTCCGGCTGTTGCGGGTTGCGTGTGGTGGAGCAACCGGCCAGCACCAGCAAAGTGGCAAGGCAGAGGATCAGGCGACTTGAATACATGGGACATCCTTGAGCGACGATCAACTATCGACGCCCAAGGATAGCGGCAGTTCCGCAGCAGAGTGTGTCAGATCCCGGCCAACGCCAGGTCCATCGCGAAATAGGTAAAGATCAAGTCCGCCCCCGCGCGCTTGATCGAGCCCAACGTCTCGCGCACCACACGATCCTCATCAATCGCACCCGCCTGGGCGCCGAACTTGATCATCGCGTACTCGCCGCTCACCTGATACGCCGCCACCGGCAGGCGTGAGGCTTCGCGGATGTCGCGGATGATGTCGAGGTAGGCACCGGCGGGCTTGACCATCAGCGCGTCCGCGCCCTCCTGCTCGTCCAGCAACGATTCGCGCACGGCTTCGCGGCGGTTCATCGGGTTCATCTGGTAGCTTTTGCGGTCACCCTTGAGCGCGCTGCCGCCCGCTTCGCGGAATGGACCGTAGAGGGCCGAGGCGAATTTGGTCGAGTACGCCATGATCGGGATATGGGTGAAGCCGGCGTCATCCAGGGCGCGGCGGATCGCCTGGACCTGGCCGTCCATCGCCGCCGACGGCGCAATCACGTCAGCACCTGCACGGGCGGCGGCCACGGCTTGCTTGCCAAGGTTGACCAAGGTCGCATCGTTGTCGACATGGGCACCGTGCATCACGCCGCAGTGGCCGTGGTCGGTGTATTCACAGAAACAGGTGTCGGACATCACGATCATCTCCGGCACGGCGTCCTTGATGATCGAGGACATGCGCGAGACCAGGCCACGTTCTTTCCAGGTGTCGCTGCCGCTGGCGTCCAAGTGATGGGACACACCAAAGGTCATCACCGACTTGATGCCGGCGCGGGCATAGCGCTCGATCTCGCCGGCCAGTTTCTTCTCAGGGATGCGCAACACGCCGGGCATGCTGGTGATGGGCACGAAGTCGTCGATTTCTTCTTCGACGAAGATCGGCAGCACCAGGTCGTTCAGGGTGAATTCGCTTTCCTGGAACAAACCACGCAGCTCCGGGGAGCGGCGCAGGCGGCGTGGGCGGGCTTGGGGGAACTGGCTGGTCATGGCTTTCCTATCACAAGGCAGAAATCTTTGGGGCGAAAGCTTATGCCCCTTGGCCCCGGCAGCACAAACGCCGAGGGGCCAACAGTGTATTGCGCTGCACGTAACAATTCATTGATCTAGAGCTGCAATCGCCCTTCGATACACACCGCCACGGCGCCGCCCACCCAGATTTCATCGCCCTGGCGTTCGACGCGAATCCGCCCCGCCCGCCCGATGGCCGTGCCCTGGCTGACCACATAGCGCTCAGGCGCCAGGCCTTCGGCCAGCATCCATTGGGCAACGCCAGCGTTCAGGCTGCCGGTGGCCGGGTCTTCCTGGGCGCCGTCACCCGCGATGAAGGCACGGACTTCAAACTGTGCGTCCACATCGTCCCGCGCGGGATCGCAGGGGGCGATGACACCCACCGCCAAACCCAGCAGTTGCGAATAGTCCGGTTGGAGCTCCAGCACTTGATTGCGGTCCGACAGCATCACCGCCAGCCAGCCCGCGCCGTTGTCGACCCACTGGCTGCGCACGATGGCTTCGGGCGCCAAGCCCAGCGCCAGACGCACACGTTCGATCAACGAGGCCTCCACCGGCCCGGAGCGCAGCAACGCTGGCGCGATAAATGCCAGCTCATCGCCCTGGCGACGGATCCGCACCAGGCCGATTTCGCACTCCTGGATGATCTCCTCGCCTTTCGGAATTCCTCCTGCCTGCAGCCACGCATGGCAACTGCCCAGCGTCGGGTGTCCGGCGAACGGCAGCTCCTTCAAGGTGGTGAAAATTCGCACGCGGTAGTCCGCTTTCGGATCACGCGGCGTCAGCAAGAACGTGGTTTCGCTGAGGTTGGTCCAGTTGGCGAAGTCCGCCATCTGCTGGTCCGTCAGGCTGTCGGCACCGAACACCACCGCCAGCGGGTTGCCCTTGAGCGCCACGCGGCTGAAGACGTCCAGCTGTTTGAAATCAAAAGTCGGCATGTTTCAACTCGGAATACTGAGGCCACGGATCACTGCCGGCCGTGCGACGAAACCGTCCAGCGCGCGCAGCACATTGGGGAAGTCGGCTATGCCCACCAGATCGCCGGATTCGTAGAAACCAATCAGGTTGCGGATCCACGGAAAGGTCGCGATGTCGGCAATGCTGTACTCGTCGCCCATGATCCAGGTGCGACCCAGCAGGCGTTTCTCCAGCACGTCGAGCAAGCGCCGGGATTCGGCGGCGTAACGGTCTCGGGGACGTTTGTCTTCGTAGGCCTTGCCGGCGAATTTATTGAAGAACCCCAACTGGCCAAACATCGGGCCGATACCGCCCATCTGGAACATCAGCCACTGGAGGGTTTCATAGCGGGTGGCCGGGTCTTCGGAGAGCAACTGGCTGGTTTTTTCCGCCAGGTAGATCAGGATCGCACCGGACTCGAACAGCGCCAACGGTTGGCCGCTGGGACCATTCGGGTCGATGATCGCGGGGATCTTGTTGTTGGGGTTCAGGGACAGGAACTCAGGCGATAGCTGGTCCTGGGTCTCAAAACTGACTTTGTGGGCTTCATAGGGCAGGCCCAGCTCTTCGAGCATGATTGACACTTTTACCCCGTTGGGCGTCGGCAGCGAGTAGAGTTGCAAGCGCTCGGGATGCTGGGCGGGCCATTTGCTGTTGATCGGGAAAGCGGCGAGTGGGTTCATCGTAAGCCCCTGTTCAGAAAGTCCCCATGATAGCCATCACTACGGTGTCCTGCATGGGTCATCAATACGCAACAACCGCTGGCTATTATCCCGCGTGGGCGAACCAATAGGCCCGCGGGCACTCTTAAGTGCGCTCAAACGGTGAATGGAGGCAACGCGCTATATCGACAGGGAACACCGCAGGACGCCGGATGCGTCACTGGGGCCGGGCTTGTCCGCCTTAACCTGATGCACTGAAGACTCGACACTAATGACCATCAAGCCTCTGTGCCTTGCGCTGCGCCTGAAACGATATTCATACATCATGTTGCCGCTGTTGCTCGTAGGTGGCGCCATCGGCCTGACCCTGGAGTCGCGCACCAGCAATGCCGAACAGGCAGACGGCGTGCAAACCCTGGTGTTTCTGCGCCACGGTGAAAAACCCGCCGGCGGCCTGGGCCAGCTCAATTGCCAGGGTCTCAACCGGGCGATGAACCTGGCCACCCTGCTCCCGGAAAAATTCGGCAAGGCCGACTTCGTCTTCGCCGCCAACCCGACACGAAACGTGGAAGAAGGCGAGCTGGACAATTCCTACAGCTACATTCGCCCACTGATGACCATCAGCCCGAGCGCCATCAAGCTGGGCCTGCCGGTGAACATCAAGTTTTCCGCCAATGACACCAGCGACCTGGCTGACGAACTGGTGGAAGACAAGTACCACAACGCGACCATCTACACCGCCTGGTCCCACGGTTACTTGCCGGAGCTGATCAACAAGGTGGCGAGCGAAGCGTCGGGCGAAAAACACACCATTACCGACGACTGGTCCGGCAGCGACTACGACACGCTCTACGTGCTGACGCTGACCTGGCACAACGGCAAGGCCTCGTTGCTGAGCCGCAACTACAAGCAAGGCTTGAACAACGGCGATGAGAGCTGCCCGGATCCTACACAGCTCGGCGCAGAATCCTGACAGCAAAAGGCCGGCTGGGCTCTGGTGAGCGCAGCCGGCCTTTTGGTTTCAGCCGTTATTGCCGGGCAGCAAGCAAACGCTTGTGACGGTTACGGCGGGCAATGTTCAGACATTCAATCGCCGCCGAGAACGCCATGGCTGCGTACACATAGCCTTTAGGCACATGGGCGCCGAAGCCTTCGGCAATCAACGTCATACCGATCATGATCAGGAAGCCCAGGGCCAACATCACCACGGTCGGGTTGTCGTTGATGAACTTGGCCAACGGCTCAGCGGCCACCAGCATCACGATCACCGAGGTCACGACGGCGATAATCATGATCGGCAAGTGCTCGGTCATGCCTACGGCGGTGATGATGCTGTCGATGGAGAACACCAGGTCGAGCAACAGGATCTGGCCAATGGCCGCGGCAAAACCGATGGCCACGACGTTGCCAGCGTTGGTTTCCTTCTCTTCCGGCTCCGGGTCCATGCTGTGATGGATCTCGGTGGTTGCCTTCCACACCAGGAACAGGCCACCGGCGATCAGGATCATGTCCTTCCACGAGAACGCCTGGCCAAACACTTCGAATACCGGCGCGGTCAACTGCACGATGAACGCGATGGTGCTCAACAGGCCCAGACGCAACACCAACGCCATGCTGATACCGATGCGTCGAGCCTTGGCCCGATGCTGCTCCGGCAGCTTGTTGGTGAGGATCGAGATGAAGATCAGGTTATCGATGCCCAGCACGATCTCCATGACGATCAAGGTCGCCAGGGCAACCCAGGCGGTGGGGCTGGCGGCCAGTTGTAAAAGGTAATCCATAGGTCAGTCCTGACGTTCTTCGTGAATAAAAAGTGCGGGGAAATTAGGCTTCTTTGCTAGAAGATTCGCTTTCTTTGTCTTCCTGATCATCCTTTTTCTGCGGGTTGATCAGGCCGTTGGTCGCTTCACTCAATGCCTGTTCGGCGGCCTTGTGGGTGTCATCGATGGCTTGCTTGGCCGATTCAGTGGCTTTGCCCAGCACCTGCTGCGCACTTTTCTCGACCTGATCGCAGCCGCTGATCACTACCAATGAAAGCGCAAGCAACGATGCCGCGCACAGGGAATTGAGTTTCATGATGTCTTCCTCGTTAGAACCATTGGGTCCAAATAGTGGCCCCGCGATAGCGAGGCATTCTATGCAGCTGAACAGTTCAGGAAAATTCGTATTTTTCTCGCGTATACTTCGGTTTTCACGAAGTGACGACCAGCATGCTCAATTATCGACAACTGCACTACTTCTGGGTGGTGGCCAAGACTGGCAGCATCGTGCGTGCGTGTGAGCAGCTTAATCTCACCCCCCAGACCATCAGCGGGCAGATCAGCCTGTTGGAGCAAACCTTTGGTATCGCGCTGTTTCAGCGCGTCGGCCGCCAGCTGGAACTGACCGAAGCCGGGCGCCAGGCCCTGCCCTACGCCGAGCAGATGTTCCAGACCGGCAATGAATTGGAGGCCATGCTGCGCGCGCAGCCCGATGAACAGCAGATTCTGTTCCGCGTCGGCGTGGCGGATGTGGTGCCTAAGTCCATCGTTTACCGGCTGATCGCGCCGACCATGGAGCTGAGCGAACCGATCCGCATCACCTGCCGCGAAGACAAACTTGAACGCTTGCTCGCCGACCTGGCCATCCAGCGCCTGGACCTGGTGATTTCCGACAGCCCCATGCCTACGCACCTGGACATCAAGGGCTACAGCCAGAAGTTGGGGGAATGTGGCATCAGCTTTTTCGCCACACAGGCGTTGGCTGACGCCTACGGCGGGGATTTTCCACAGTGCCTGCACGGCGCGCCGCTGTTAATTCCAGGCGCGGAAACCGTGGTGCGCAGCCGTTTGCAGCGCTGGTTTGCCGAACAGCAGATCCAGCCGAAGATCATCGGCGAGTTCGACGACAGCGCCTTGATGCAGGCCTTCGGCCAATCCGGCAGCGGGATTTTTATCGCCCCCAGCGTGATTGCCGATGAGGTGGTGCGCCAGTACGGCGTGGCACTGATTGGCCAGACCGTGGCGGTGACCGAGTCGTTCTACGCGATCTCGGTGGAGCGCAAGGTCAAGCACCCCGGCATCGTGGCGATTACCGAAGGCGCTCGAAGGGAGTTGTTCACCACCTTGCCCTGACGGCTCAGGCCTGGGAGGCGACCGGTTGCTTGGCGGTCATCAGCCACAAGGCCAGCAGGATCGACACCAGGATAAACCCCGAAGCGGCAAAACCCAGGCTGCCCAGGCCAAGGGTGTCGATCACATGGCCGCCCACCAGGGCGCCCAGGCCAATCCCCAGGTTGGCCCCGGCGATGTTCAGCGACGCGGCAAATGCCGGCGCATGGGGTGCGGCCTTCATCAAGCGCACATGGCTGACCAGAAACATCGCCGCCTGGGTCACGCCCCACACGGCCATCGCCGCCGCCAGGCCAATGGTCGAATGGATCGCCGGCACCAGCGCCACCATGCCCGCAATCATGAAGCCGCAAAACACCATCGACGCGATCAACGGGTGGCGATCCACCGCGCGCCCGCCCAACGAATTGCCAATCAGCCCGACCGCACCGAAGCCCATCAGGCACCAGCCCACCAACGTACCGTCGAAACCGGCCAGGCGCTCGAGAATATCCGCCAGATAGGTGTACGCCGTGAACATGCCGCTGAACACCAGGATCGACAGCAGGATATGGCCCTGCATCAATGGGTTGCGCAGGATCTTGAACTGCGAGCGCAGCGTCACTTCAGCGTTCTTCGGTTGGGTCACCGGCAGGTAGATAAACAGCAGCAAGGCCTTGGCCAAGGCCACCACCGCGAGGATGGCAAACGCGCTGCGCCAGCCGAACATATCGGAAATCAGCGTGCCCACCGGAATGCCGAAGACCGTGGCACACACGATCCCGAAGCCAATCTTCTCGATGGCACGCCCGGCGAATTCGGGGCCGACAATGTCCACCGCCGTTTCGCTGGCCAAGGCCCAGAACACCGGCAGGCCCAGGGCCGGGATCAACCGCGCCACGGCCATCACCCAGATATTCGGCGCCAGCGCCGCCACGGTATTGGCCACGCCGAACATGATCAGGATGCTGATAAACAGCCGCTTACGTGGGAAACGCGCGCAGTAGGCCGTCAGAAACGGCCCAAAGGCCGCCACGGTAAACGCGAACAAGGTCACCAACAGCCCGGCCTGGGACACACTCACATTCAGGTCCCGGGCAATGGACGGCAGCAGGCCGACGATGACGAATTCCGTGGTCAGCACGGTAAAGCCGGCGGCCGACAGCAGCAGGATGGGAAACAACATGAAAACTCCAGAAACGACGACATCAACGACAACCCAAAGGGCGCGCTGAAGGATAGGAAAGATGAGAGGACGGAATCTTAACAGGATTTTGCAAAGACTGGGGCGGGCGGGTGACGCAATGCCGCACCGCCGAGGACATTTCCTACAGCGTGCTAGACTTCGCGATCCGCGTCCTACAGCCCTTTCTGCCTGTGCCGCCGTGCCTCCAAAAACTAGAGACCAGTGTTTATGACTGCTGCCCCTTCCCTCCTGCAACGACTGGCCCGCGTCAGCCTGGTCACGCAAATCGTCATCGGCCTGATCGCCGGCATCCTGCTCGCCTTGCTGTTGCCCGAGGCGGCCAAGGCCACCGGGTTTATCGGCAAGGTGTTCGTCGCCGCGCTCAAGGCTGTGGCGCCGATTTTGGTGTTTGTGCTGGTGATGGCGTCGATCGCCAACCATAAACACGGCCAGGAAACCCATATCAAGCCGATCCTGTTCCTCTATCTGCTGGGCACCTTTGCCGCCGCCGTGGTCGCGGTGATTGCGAGCATGTGGTTCCCCTCCTCGCTGGTGCTGGCAACCCACGACGCAACCGTGACCGCGCCCGGCGGCATCGGTGAAGTGCTGCAAAGCCTGTTGTTGAGCGTGGTGGACAACCCGGTCAGCGCACTGATGAATGCCAACTTCATCGGCATCCTGGCCTGGGCTATCGGCATGGGCGTAGCCATTCGCCATGCCGGCGAGACCACCCGCACCGTGCTCGACGACCTGTCCAATGGCGTCACACTGATCGTGCGGGTGGTGATCCGCTTTGCGCCGCTGGGTATTTTCGGCCTGGTGGCGTCGACCCTGGCCACTTCCGGCTTCGGCGCCCTGCTCGGCTACGCCCACCTGCTGGTGGTGCTGATCGGCTGCATGCTGTTCGTGGCGCTGGTGGTGAACCCGGCCATCGTGTTCTGGAAACTGCGCCGCAATCCTTACCCGTTGGTGCTGATGTGCCTGCGCGAAAGCGGGATCACCGCGTTCTTCACCCGCAGTTCGGCGGCGAACATCCCGGTCAACCTGGCGTTGAGCAAACGCCTGGGCCTGCATGAAGACACCTACTCGGTGTCGATCCCGCTCGGTGCCACCATCAATATGGCCGGCGCCGCGATCACCATTACCGTGTTGACCCTGGCCGCCGTACACACCTTGGGTATCGCCGTCGACCTGCCCACCGCCGTGCTGCTCAGCGTGGTCGCGGCCGTCTGCGCCTGCGGTGCTTCCGGCGTGGCGGGCGGTTCGCTGCTATTGATCCCATTGGCGTGCAGCCTGTTTGGCATTCCCAGCGAGATCGCCATGCAAGTGGTTGCCGTGGGGTTCATCATCGGCGTGCTGCAGGATTCGGCGGAAACCGCGCTGAATTCGTCCACCGATGTGCTGTTCACCGCCGCCGCTTGCCTGGGCAAGGAAGAGCAGCCGGCTTAAAACAGCCAGCCACAAAAAAGCCCGGGGTCGTTCACTGAAGAACGACCCCGGGCTTTTTTATGACTGAAGGCTTAGAAAGCGCCCATGTAATCACGCTTGCCCACTTCCACACCGTTGTGGCGCAGCAGCGCGTAAGCGGTGGTGACGTGGAAGAAGAACTGCGGCAGGCCGTAGGTCAGCAGGTAGGACTGGCCGCTGAAGCGCTTCTCTTTCGGCGTGCCTGGGCGCGTGACGATCTCGATGCCTTCCTTGCCGTCGACTTGCTCGGGCTGGATGGTGTCAACAAAGGCCAACACCTTGGTGATCAGCGCTTGCAGGTCGGCGAAGGTGACTTCGGTATCTTCATATTTCGGCACTTCGATCTCAGCCAGGCGTGCGGAAACGCCCTTGGCGAAGTCGACGGCGATCTGCACCTGGCGCACCAGTTGGAACATGTCCGGGAACAGGCGTGCTTGCAGCAAGGCGTTCGGCTCGATGTTCTTGGCGGTGGCGTGGGCTTCGGCCTTGGCCAGCACACCGCTCAGGGCAGTGAGCATTTGCTTGAAGACGGGGATGGAGGCGGCGTACAGGGAAATAGTCATGGCAGTCTCTGGGTAATGTCACGGTTTGAACCAGCGGCGATTATAGCCCTGCCCGCCGCTTGTCTTTTATTTTTTCCGGCTTACGCTAGGCACTTCACTGCATAGGGAAAGCGCGATGACCGCCGAGCACGACACCGAGACCCCTGAGCTGCGCCTGAACAGCACGGAAATCCGCATCCTGGGCTGCCTGATCGAGAAACAGGCGACCAACCCGGAAACCTATCCCCTGACCCTCAATGCCCTGGTCCTGGCCTGCAACCAGAAGACCAGCCGCGAGCCGGTCATGAACCTCAGCCAGGGCCAGGTCGGCCAGAGCCTGCGTGCGCTGGAAGGCCAGGGCTTCACCCGCCTGGTGATGGGCAGCCGCGCCGACCGTTGGGAACATCGCGTGGACAAGGCGCTGGAGCTGGTGCCGGCCCAGGTGATCCTCACCGGGCTGTTGTTCCTGCGTGGGCCGCAGACGGTCAATGAGCTGTTGACCCGCAGCGGACGCATGCATGACTTCGAAGACGCCGAGCAGGTGGTGCATCAACTGGAGCGCTTGATCGCACGCGGGCTGGCGTTGCTGGTGCCGCGCCAGGCCGGGCAGCGCGAAGACCGCTACACCCATGCGCTGGGCGATCCGGCAGACATCGAGACGATCCTCGCGGCACGGGGCAACCCCGTGGAACGCGGGACTGGCGTTTCGGCGGACCGGATCGAAGAACTGGAAGCGCGCATTGCAGCGCTCGAAGAGCGCCTGGCCCAGTTGGAACAGGGCTGAGGGTGCTGCGCAGCAAGCGCCCTCGCCACCGTTTCAGCGCAAGGCGTTAACTAGCATTCCAATCGCCACCAGTACACACAGGCTGGCGAACCCCACTTGCAAGCTACGGGCGGGAATCACCGAGCACAGGCGTCGGCCGGCGAGCATGCCGACGATGCTTGCGCCGATAAACACCCAGCCCACCGGTTCGATGCGCACACCGGCATGGAATGCACCCGCCACGCCGATCAGCGAGAGCAGGCTGATCACCATCAAGGACGTGGCGACGATGCCGCGCATCTGCACATCGGTGAGTTGCTTGAACGCCGGCACGATCAGGAAGCCACCGCCAACGCCCAGCAGGCCGGATACCGCACCGGTCACCGCGCCGAGGGCGGCCAGGGTCGCGCTGCATTTGGCGGTCCAGGCGAAGCGTCCGGTCTGCTGATCGAGCATGCAGTTCTTCTGGCCCCAGGACGCCGTGCCATGGTCACTCGGCCCGGCCTCGCGTTTTTCACGCTGCAACATGCGCCAAGCCACCAGCACCATCAACGCGCTGAACAGCACCATCAACAGCGCTTCCGGCAATTGGTGGGCGAGAAACACTCCCACCGGCGAAAACAGCGCACCGAGCAAGGCGATCAACAACGCGGCGCGGTAACGCACCAGGCCATGGCGCAAACCGTCGATCGCTCCCACGGCTGCTGCCGCGCCGACGGCGAGCAACGACACCGGCGCGGCCTGGGTCATGCTCAGGCCCAACCCCAACACCAGCGCCGGCACCCCGAGGATGCCGCCGCCCGCACCGGTCAGGCCCATGACCAGGCCCATCAATAATCCCAACACACTGGCCAGCAGCATTCAGTCCACCTTGCTCAGGCGGGTCAGCCACTCGCGGCCCTTGAGCATGCCGTTCCAGTAGAACCACGGCAGCAAGGTGGCCTTGAGAAACCACATCGAGCGCCGCGCCTGGGTCGGGTCCAGGGGAAAGGTCGGTAGCAGCTTGCCGCCGTAGCCGAACTCGGCCAACACCACCTTGCCCTTCTCCACCGTCAGCGGGCAGGAACCGTAGCCATCGTATTTGAGCGGCAGCGGCGCCTGTTTACGCAGGGCCAGCAGGTTTTCGGCGACCACCACGATCTGCTTGCGCACCGCCGCAGCGGTCTTGGCATTGGTGGTGCCGCATACATCACCCAGGCCGAAGATGTGCGGGTAACGCAGGTGTTGCAGGCTGTGGGGGTTGACTTCGCACCAGCCGGCGGCGTCGGCCAACGGGCTTTGACGGATGAAGTCCGGGGAGACTTGCGGTGGGACAACGTGCAGCAGGTCGAAGGATTTTTCTTCGATGCGCGCAGTGCCTTCGGCGTCCTTCACTTCGAACCAGGCCTTGCGTGCCGGACCATCGACTTTCACCAGATTGGCGTTGAACGCCAGGCGAGCGTTGTACTTCTCCACGTATTTCATCAACGGCGGCACGAAGGTCGCCACGCCGAACAGCGCGGCACCGGCCAGGTTGAATTCGACGTCGATGTTTTTCAGCACGCCCTGCTTGAGCCAGTGATCGCAGGACAAATACATGGCCTTTTGCGGCGCGCCCGCGCATTTGATCGGCATGGCCGGCTGGGTAAAGATCGCCTTGCCACCCTTGAGTTGCTGCACCAGCTGCCAGGTGTAGGCGGCGTGCTGGTAGCTGTAGTTGGACGTGACGCCATGCTTGCCGAGGGTGTCTTGCAGGCCTTCGATCTTCTCCCACGCCAGGCGCAGGCCGGGGCAGACGATCAGGTTTTGCCAGCTGACACGCTGGCCGCTGTCGAGGATCAGGGTCTGCTCGTCGGGCAGTACTTCGGTGACGGCGGCCTGCACCCAGGTGACGCCATTGGGCAATACATCCGCCAGCGGGCGGCGAGTCTTTTTCAGGTCATAGGCGCCGCCGCCCACCAAGGTCCAGGCGGGCTGGTAGCAGTGGTGGTCGCTCGGTTCGATCAGGATGATGTTCAGGTGCGGGTCGCGCTTGAGCAGGCTGGCCAGCAGGCCAATGCCCGCCGAGCCGCCGCCGATGACTACGATGTCGCCACTGATGGTTGGGCCCCAGTGTTGGTCGGTCATGGTCTATCGCCTTTGTCATACATGCACACAAGGGTCGCTGCCGGATGGCGTCACGCCCAGCTTTTTATGACCGCGCCGCAGTACAGCCCGGACAGGGTCTTCATTACTTGAATCACTTCGTGGCTGGCCAGCCCGTAGAAGATGTATTTACCTTCCCGACGGGTGGCGACCAACCCTTCGTCGCGCAAAATGCCCAACTGTTGTGACAGCGTGGGCTGGCGCACGCCGGTCAGGGCTTCCAGCTCGCCGACATTGCGCTCGCCTTGGGTCAACTGGCACAGGATCAACAAACGGTCCTCATTGGCCAGGGCCTTGAGCAAGGAACAAGCCTTGGACGCCGATGCGCGCAACTGGGCGACTTCGCCCTCATTCAGAGTAGATTCCATTTGCCTCGGGTCCTTTTTGTCACTTAAGCTCAAAACATTATGTGAAAACGTAAACTGATTGTAACTACTTTTTTCTTCATCCGGGACAACCGCCATGCCAGCGCTGATCCAAGCCTTTCTGGACGAGGCATCGTCGACCTACACCTACGTCGTTTATGAAGCCGATGGCGGCCCCTGTGCCATCGTCGACTCAGTGCTCAACTACGACCCGGCCTCGGGGCGCACCGACACCCGCCAGGCCGACAAGGTGATCGCCTACGTGCGCGAACATTGCCTGCAGGTGCAGTGGTTGCTGGAAACCCACGCCCACGCTGATCACTTGTCCGCCGCGCCTTACCTGCGCCGCACCTTGGGCGGCAAGATCGCCATCGGGCAGTCCATCAGCAAAGTACAGGGCGTGTTCAAGAACCTGTTCAACCTGGAGCCGGAATTTCGCGTGGATGGCTCGCAGTTCGATCATCTGTTTGCGCCGGATGAGGTGTTTCACATCGGCACGATCAAGGCCCAGGCCCTGCATGTGCCAGGGCATACCCCGGCGGACATGGCCTACCTGATCGACGACCGGTTGATCCTGGTGGGCGACACGCTGTTCATGCCGGATGTCGGCACGGCGCGCTGTGATTTCCCCGGCGGCGATGCGCGGCAGTTGTATGCGTCGATGCGCAAGCTGCTGGCCTTTCCGTTGGAAACCGAACTGTACGTCTGCCACGACTACCCGCCCGAAGGCCGTGAGGCAAAATGCCGGACCACGGTAGCCGAGCAGCGCGCGGGGAATATCCATGTGCATGACGGCGTGGATGAAGCCACGTTTGTCGAGATGCGTACCACGCGCGACGCAGGGCTGGGGATGCCGACGCTGTTGCTGCCGGCGATCCAGGTGAATGTGCGGGCGGGGAATATGCCGCCGGCGGAGGATAACGGGGTGGTGTACCTGAAGATTCCGGTCAACCGCCTCTAACCCAGGTTGATGCCGTTGGCCGGTAGCGGCAACGCGGTTTTATAGCGTACTTGCTTGAGGGCGAAGCTGGAGCGGATATTGGCCACGCCCGGCACCTTGGTCAAAAAGTCCATCATGAAACGCTCCAGCGACTGGATCGTCGGCACCAGCACCCGGATCAGGTAGTCCGGGTCGCCGGCCATCAGGTAACACTCCATCACCTCGGGCCGGTCGGAGATCGCGCCTTCGAACTGCTGCAACGCCCATTCATTCTGCTTTTCCAGGCTCACGTGGATGAACACGTTGACGTGCAGCCCCAGCAAATCAGCGTCGAGCAGCGTGACCTGGTCACGGATCAAGCCCAACTCTTCCATCGCTTTCACCCGGTTGAAACACGGCGTGGGCGACAGGTTCACCGAGCGGGCCAGGTCGGCGTTGGTGATGCGGGCGTTCTCCTGCAGGGCGTTGAGAATGCCGATATCGGTACGGTCCAGTTTGCGCATGAGACAAAATCACCTGTTTATTATGTTTATGCAGTTTTTTTATCCGCAAATGATCCTGAGCGCAATGAAACACAGATAAATATTCTTCTACGCCCCGCCTATGATTGTTGTAGGACAAGATTTCTCCTATCCGGAGGCTGACTGTCAGCTAGCGCGCCCACTACAAGAAATTCACAAGATAGAGCGTAGAAAGCCATGACCCAGCAGTATGAACCACTGCGCCTGCACGTCCCTGAACCCTCGGGCCGCCCAGGCTGCAAGACCGACTTCACCTACCTGCGCCTGACCGACGCCGGCACCGTGCGCAAACCCGCCATCGACGTAGAACCCGCCGACACCGCCGACCTGGCCAAGGGCCTGATCCGCGTGCTCGACGACCAGGGCCAGGCCCTCGGCCCGTGGGCCGAAGGCGTCCCGGTCGAGATCCTGCGCAAAGGCATGCGCGCCATGCTCAAGACGCGCATTTTCGACAACCGCATGGTGGTCGCCCAGCGTCAGAAAAAAATGTCGTTCTACATGCAAAGCCTTGGCGAAGAAGCCATCGGCAGCGCCCAGGCCCTGGCCTTGAACATCGACGACATGTGCTTCCCTACCTACCGCCAGCAAAGCATCCTGATGGCCCGCGAAGTGCCGCTGGTGGACCTGATCTGCCAACTGCTGTCCAACGAGCGTGACCCGCTCAAGGGCCGCCAGTTGCCGATCATGTACTCGGTGAAAGACGCCGGTTTCTTCACCATTTCCGGCAACCTCGCCACCCAATTCGTACAGGGCGTGGGCTGGGGCATGGCCTCGGCGATCAAGGGCGATACCAAGATTGCCTCGGCCTGGATCGGCGACGGCGCCACCGCGGAATCCGACTTCCACACCGCCCTCACCTTCGCCCACGTATACCGTGCGCCGGTGATCCTCAACGTGGTCAACAACCAGTGGGCCATCTCCACCTTCCAGGCGATTGCCGGCGGTGAAGCCACCACCTTCGCCGGACGCGGCGTCGGTTGCGGCATCGCCTCCCTGCGCGTGGACGGCAACGACTTTATCGCGGTGTACGCCGCCTCCGCCTGGGCCGCCGAGCGTGCGCGCCGCAACCTGGGCCCGACGTTGATCGAATGGGTCACCTACCGCGCCGGCCCGCATTCCACTTCGGATGATCCGTCTAAATACCGTCCCGCCGACGACTGGAGCCACTTCCCCCTGGGCGACCCGATTGCCCGCCTCAAGCAGCACCTGATCAAGATTGGCCAGTGGTCCGAAGAGGAACACGCGGCGGTCAGTGCAGAACTTGAAGCAGAAGTGGTCAAGGCCCAGAAAGAAGCCGAACAGTACGGCACCCTGGCCGGTGGCCAGATTCCAAGCGCCGCGACCATGTTCGAAGACGTCTACAAAGAGATGCCGGAACATTTGAAGCGCCAGCGTCAAGAGTTGGGGGTCTGACATGAACGATCACAACAACAGCATTGAAGTGGAAACCGCCATGACCACCACCACCATGACCATGATCCAGGCGCTGCGCTCGGCCATGGATGTGATGCTCGAACGAGACGACAACGTGGTGGTGTTTGGCCAGGACGTCGGTTATTTCGGCGGCGTGTTCCGCTGCACCGAAGGGTTGCAGACCAAATACGGCAGCTCGCGGGTATTTGATGCACCGATCTCCGAGAGCGGCATTATCGGCGTGGCCGTGGGCATGGGCGCCTATGGCCTGCGCCCGGTGGCCGAGATCCAGTTCGCCGACTACGTCTACCCCGCCACCGACCAGATCATCTCCGAAGCGGCGCGCCTGCGTTATCGCTCGGCCGGCCAGTTCACCGCGCCACTGACCATGCGCATGCCGTGTGGCGGCGGCATTTACGGCGGGCAGACCCACAGCCAGAGTATCGAAGCGGTGTTCACCCAGGTCTGCGGCCTGCGTACGGTCATGCCGTCGAACCCCTATGACGCGAAAGGGCTGCTGATCGCCTCCATCGAAAACGATGACCCGGTGATCTTCCTCGAACCCAAACGCCTGTACAACGGCCCATTCGATGGCCATCACGACCGCCCGGTGACCCCGTGGTCGAAACACCCGCAAGCCCAAGTACCGGACGGTTATTACACCGTGCCGCTGGACGTGGCCGCCATCGTGCGTCCGGGTTCGGCCGTGACGGTGCTGACCTATGGCACCACCGTGTACGTGTCGCAAGTCGCCGCCGAAGAAACCGGCATCGACGCCGAGGTCATCGACCTGCGCAGCCTGTGGCCGCTCGACCTGGAAACCATCGTCAAATCCGTGAAGAAGACTGGCCGTTGCGTGGTGGTGCATGAAGCCACCCGCACCTGCGGCTTTGGTGCCGAGTTGGTGTCGCTGGTGCAAGAGCATTGCTTCCACCACCTGGAAGCGCCGATCGAACGCGTCACCGGTTGGGACACCCCCTACCCGCACGCGCAAGAGTGGGCGTATTTCCCAGGGCCGTCCCGAGTGGGCGCGGCGTTGAAACGGGTCATGGAGGTCTGAATGGGCACGCACGTTATCAAGATGCCGGACATTGGCGAAGGCATCGCGGAAGTTGAACTGTCGGTGTGGCATGTGAAGGTCGGCGACATGGTCGTGGAAGACCAGGTGCTGGCGGATGTGATGACCGACAAGGCGATGGTGGATATTCCTTCGCCAGTGCACGGCAAGGTGATTTCCCTCGGCGGTGAGCCGGGTGAAGTCATGGCCGTGGGCAGTATTCTGATCAGCATTGAAGTGGAAGGCGCGGGTAACGCCAAGGAAGCGCCCGCCGTGAAGGAAGCGCCGAAGGCCGCGCCTGTGGTTGAGGCCAAGCCTGCGCCGGTGGCGGTTGAAAGCAAACCGGCACCGATTATCGCAGCCCAGGCGCCTGTGGCACGTGAAGCCGACGAGCGCCCATTGGCCTCCCCTGCTGTGCGCAAGCATGCATTGGACGCCGGGATCCAACTGCGCCTGGTGCAGGGCTCTGGCCCGGCGGGCCGGATTCTGCACGAAGACTTGGAGGCTTACTTGCTCCAGGGTCCGGCGAAAAATTCTACAGCCGCCAACCCCTACGCCGAACGCCACACCGAAGAACAGATCCCGGTGATCGGCATGCGCCGCAAGATCGCCCAGCGCATGCAGGACGCCACCCGGCGCGCCGCGCATTTCAGCTATGTGGAAGAGATCGACGTCACCGCCCTCGACGAGCTGCGCGTGCACCTCAACGAGAAACACGGCGCCACGCGCGGCAAGCTGACCCTGCTGCCGTTCATCGTGCGCGCCATGGTCGTGGCACTGCGTGACTTCCCGCAGATCAACGCGCGCTACGACGACGAAGCCCAGGTCATCACCCGCCTCGGCGCGGTGCATGTGGGCGTCGCCACCCAGAGCGATGTCGGCTTGATGGTGCCGGTGGTGCGTCACGCCGAAGCCCGCAGCCTGTGGGGCAACGCTGAAGAAATCGCGCGCTTGGCCACGGCTGCACGCAATGGCAAGGCCAGCCGCGACGAGCTGTCGGGCTCGACGATCACCCTGACCAGCCTGGGTGCGCTGGGCGGCATCGTCAGCACGCCGGTGCTGAACCTGCCGGAAGTGGCCATCGTTGGCGTCAACCGTATCGTTGAACGGCCGATGGTGATCAAGGGCCAGATCGTGGTGCGCAAGATGATGAACCTCTCCAGCTCCTTCGATCACCGCGTGGTCGATGGCATGGACGCGGCGCAATTCATCCAGGCCATTCGCGGCCTGCTCGAACAACCCGCCAGCCTGTTCCTGGAGTAAGGCATGACGCAGACATTGAATACCACGCTGCTGATCATCGGTGGCGGCCCTGGCGGTTACGTGGCGGCGATCCGTGCCGGCCAGTTGGGCATCCCGACCATTCTGGTGGAAGGCCAGGCGCTCGGCGGCACCTGCCTGAATATCGGCTGCATCCCGTCCAAGGCCTTGATCCACGTGGCCGAGCAGTTCCAGCAAACCATCCACCACAGCCAGGGTTCGCAACTGGGCATTGAAGTGGATGTGCCGACCCTGGATATCCGCAAAAGCGTGGAATGGAAAGACGGCATCGTGGATCGCCTGACCACGGGCGTCGCCGCCTTGCTGAAGAAGCACAAGGTGCAAGTGATCCACGGTTGGGCCACGGTGGTGGACGGCAAGACCGTCGACGTCGGCGACCAGCGCATCCGGTGCGAGCACTTGCTGCTGGCCACCGGTTCGAAAAGCGTCAACCTGCCGATGCTGCCGATTGGCGGGCCAATCATCTCCTCCACCGAAGCCCTTGCGCCGAAAAGCGTGCCTAAGCGCCTGATCGTGGTAGGCGGCGGTTATATCGGCCTGGAACTGGGCATCGCCTACCGCAAGCTCGGCGCCGAGGTCAGTGTGGTCGAGGCGCAGGATCGGATCCTGCCGGCCTATGACGCGGAGCTGACGCAGCCGGTGAACGAATCCCTCAAGCAACTGGGTGTGAAGCTGTACCTCAAGCACAGCGTCACCGGTTTTGCCGATGGCAGCCTGCAAGTACGCGACCCGAATGGCGACATCCTGTCGTTGGCAACCGATCAGGTGCTGGTCGCCGTCGGTCGCAAACCCAACACCCAGGGTTGGAACCTTGAAGCGCTGAACCTGGAGATGAACGGCTCGGCGATCAGGATCGACAGCCGCTGCCAGACCAGCATGCGCAACGTGTACGCCATCGGCGACCTGAGCGGCGAGCCGATGCTCGCGCACCGCGCCATGGCCCAGGGCGAAATGGTCGCAGAACTGATCAGCGGCAAGTCCCGCGAATTCAACCCGGCCGCGATCCCGGCGGTGTGCTTCACCGACCCGGAACTGGTGGTGGTCGGCAAGACCCCGGACGAAGCCAAGGCCGCCGGATTGGACTGCATCGTCTCAAGCTTCCCGTTCGCGGCCAATGGCCGGGCGATGACCCTGGAGTCGAAAACCGGCTTCGTACGGGTAGTGGCGCGGCGTGACAACCACCTGATCGTCGGCTGGCAGGCCGTGGGGGTGGGTGTCTCGGAACTGTCCACCGCCTTTGGCCTGAGCCTGGAAATGGGTTCGCGCCTGGAAGACGTGGCGGGCACCATCCACGCTCATCCGACGTTGGGCGAGGCCGTGCAGGAAGCCGCGCTGCGGGCGTTGGGGCATGCGTTGCACCTGTAAACTGGGACGGCTTTTGTGGCGAGGGAGCTTGCTCCCGCTGGGGTGCGCAGCGCCCCCAAAAGCCGGCGACTGCTGCGCAGTCGAGCGGGAGCAAGCTCTCTCGCCACAGCAAGCTCGCGCCTACAAAGGGATGCGAACGGCCCCGGGAATGAAGTATTGTTGCGCCCATCCAGAAAAAAACCGACTTGACCAACGATAGAGGGTGTCATGGGTAACGAAAGCATCAATTGGGACAAGCTGGGTTTTGACTACATCAAGACCGACAAGCGGTTTCTCCAGGTCTGGAAAAACGGCGAATGGCAAGAAGGCACCCTGACCGACGACAACGTGCTGCACATCAGCGAGGGCTCCACCGCCCTGCACTACGGCCAGCAATGCTTTGAAGGCCTCAAGGCCTACCGCTGCAAGGACGGTTCGATCAACCTGTTCCGCCCGGACCAGAACGCCGCCCGCATGCAACGCAGCTGCGCGCGCCTGCTGATGCCGCATGTGCCGACCGACGTGTTCATCGATGCCTGCAAACAAGTGGTCAAGGCCAACGAACATTTCATCCCGCCGTACGGCAGCGGCGGCGCGCTGTACCTGCGCCCGTTCGTGATCGGCACCGGTGACAACATCGGCGTGCGCACCGCGCCGGAGTTCATCTTCTCCGTGTTCTGCATCCCGGTCGGCGCCTACTTCAAAGGCGGCCTGGTGCCGCACAATTTCCAGATCTCCACCTTCGACCGCGCCGCGCCACAAGGCACCGGTGCCGCCAAGGTCGGTGGCAACTACGCCGCCAGCCTGATGCCAGGTTCCGAAGCGAAGAAAGCCGGCTTTGCCGACGCGATCTACCTGGACCCGATGACCCATTCGAAAATCGAAGAAGTCGGCTCGGCCAACTTCTTCGGGATCACCCACGACAACCAGTTCATCACGCCGAAGTCGCCTTCGGTGCTGCCAGGCATCACTCGCCTGTCGCTGATCGAACTGGCCAAGACCCGCCTGGGCCTGGACGTGGTCGAGGGCGAAGTGTTCATCGACAAACTGGACCAATTCAAGGAAGCCGGCGCCTGCGGTACCGCTGCGGTGATCTCGCCCATCGGCGGCATCCAGTACAACGGCAAGCTGCACGTGTTCCACAGCGAGACCGAAGTCGGCCCGATCACCCAAAAGCTCTACAAAGAGCTGACCGGTGTGCAGACCGGTGACGTTGAAGCGCCGCAAGGCTGGATCGTCAAGGTCTAAGCAACCCTGAAAAAACCCGCCAGATGGCGGGTTTTTTATTGTTCCGGGATATTCACCGTGATCTTCTTGCCCATGCTGATCCTCGGCTCCACCCCATACCCCAACGCCTCGTAGAACCCCACCACCGCATCATTGCCGCCAGTGATCTGCAGGTTGACCTTCATGCAACCCAAGGCGGTCAATGCCTGTTCCGCATGACGCACCAGTGAAGACCCCAAGCCATGGCGCCGATAGTCGGCGTGCACCGCCACCGAATACAGCCAGCCACGGTGCCCGTCGTAACCGGCCAGAATCGTTCCGATCACCGTCTTTTTATCCGTGGCCACGAAGAACAACCCATCGTTGACGGCCAACTTCTTATCGATCGCCAGGGTGGGTACATTATGGGCAGTCTCATAGCCAAAGGCCTGCTGCCATAACGCAACCACTTGCACCCGATGCTGGCGGTCGCGATACGGTCCGATGGGATGCCGGGACAGCAGCGCCTTTTCCATCACCAGCGTGCGTTCATTGCCGTGGTAGACATCTCGCACGGTGTTAAACCCCAGCTTGGTGTAGAACGGCTCGGCGGTCAGTGATGACGGCACGCTCAATACCGTCACCCCGGCCTCACGGGCGCGCAACTCGATTTCGATCATCAGCAGCCGGCCAATGCCTTGCCCTTGCAGCCCCGGATTGACGAACACCGAGCGCACCACGTTGGCGTCGAGGGCGGCGGTGGCGACGATCACTTGATCTTGAATGGCCACGAGCACCAGGCGGCGCTTGAGCAAGATCAACACCGCATCCGGCGTGAAATTACTCGCCACCCGCGCAATCACATCCGCCGGGTAATCCCGCGCCTTGCTACTGTGCAAGGCCGCCAGGATGACCTGGCTGATCCCTTCGGCATCGGCTGCCTGGGCGAGACGAACGGCGGTAGACATGATTCCTCCTGGCTGACGGCGTTTTAACAACCCGCACAATACCAATTTTGACCTGCGCCCGCCCGAACAGCCGATTCGGCTGCCCTACCCCACTCTTCAGCTTTCCCGGCTGAGCCGCCCTTAGGTTTCAGCCGGGATTCATCCGCCATACCGCACAAAATAGCCCCACAGCTCAACCCATGGATTCGTGCACCCATGCAAACCACCAATACCGTCTTGATGATTCGCCCGGCGCGCTTTGCCTTCAACCCGGACACCGCGATCAACAACCGCTTCCAACGCCAGCCCCTCGATCCCCTCAGCGCACAGCAGAAAGCGCTGGAAGAATTCGACGGCTATGTCGATACCCTGCGCCAGCACGGCGTCGAAGTCCTGGTGGTGCAAGACACGCCGGCGCCTCACACGCCCGATTCGATCTTCCCCAATAACTGGTGGAGCAGCCACGCCGACGGCAGCCTGGTGCTGTACCCGATGGAAGGCCAGAACCGACGACTGGAGCGCAACAAAGGCGTGCTGCAAGTGTTGGAGCAACGCTTCGCGATCAACAGCACCATCGACCTCAGCCACCTGGAACAACAGAACATCTTCCTCGAAGGCACCGGCAGCATGGTGCTCGACCGCCAGCATCGCATCAGCTACGCCTGCCACTCCGGGCGCACCCACCACGACGCCCTGCGCCAGTTCGCCGAACGCCTCGATTACCAGCTCTGTGTGTTCCACGCCGTCGACCGCCATCACGCGCCGATCTACCACAGCAACGTGATGATGAGCGTCGGTCGCGACCTTTCGGTGGTGTGCCTGCAAGCCCTGCCGGACGCCAGCGAACGCCAAGCCTTGGAACGCTCCCTGCGCGACACCGGCAAAGACATCCTCGCCCTCGACTTCGACCAGTTGGAGGCCTTCGCCGGCAACATGCTCGAAGTGCATGACCGCGACGGCCAGCCGCTGCTGGTGATGTCGGCCAGCGCCTGGAGCGCCCTGCAACCCGCGCAGCGCGTGCATGTGGAACGCCATACGCGGCCGGTGGTGGTGAACATCGACAACATCGAACGCATCGGCGGCGGCAGTGCCCGCTGCATGCTGGCGGAAGTGCACCTGCCCGCCCGCGCCACCGTCCAATAACTCAAGGAGTCTTGCCATGACCCGCTATATCGACGTCAACGACCTCTGCTACCTGGTCTCGCAAAAAGGCCTGCAAACCTGTATCACCGAAATGGCCGAGTACATCCGTGCCGACTACCTGCGCTGGCAGGATTTCGAAAAATGCGCGCGCCTGGCCAACCACTCGGCGGACGGCGTAATCGAACTGATGCCGGTGTCCGACGCGTCGCTGTACGCGTTCAAATACGTCAACGGCCACCCGAAAAACACCCTGGCCGGCATGCTCACCGTGATGGCCTTCGGTGCCCTGGGCGATGTGGACACCGGCCTGCCGGTGCTGCTGGCAGAAATGACCTTGACCACCGCGATTCGCACCGCCGCCACCTCGGCGCTGGTCGCCCGCTACCTGGCCCGCGACAACAGCCGCAGCATGGCGCTGATCGGCAACGGCTCCCAGAGCGAGTTCCAGGCCCTGGCCTTCCACGCCATGCTCGGCATCAATGAGATCCGCCTGTTCGATATCGACGCCAAGGCCACCGCCAAGCTGGCGGCCAACCTCAAGGCGTTCCCGGCGATCAAGGTGATCCTGGCCGGCAGCGTCGCCGAAGCGGTGAAAGGCGCGGACATCGTCACCACCGTCACCGCCGACAAGGCCTACGCCACCATCCTGACAGACGAGATGATCGAGCCCGGCATGCACCTCAACGCCGTCGGCGGCGACTGCCCCGGCAAGACCGAGCTGGACCGACGTATCGTCGAGCGCGCGCGGGTGATCGTGGAGTACGAGCCGCAAAGCCGCATCGAAGGTGAAATCCAGCACATGCCGGAAGACTCGCCCGTCACCGAACTGTGGCAAGTGATCAACGGCCAACAGCCCGGCCGCGAAAATGCGCGCCAGGTCACTCTGTTCGACTCGGTGGGTTTTGCCATCGAAGACTACTCGGCCCTGCGTTATGTGCTGGACGTGGCCAAGGCCCTGGATGTAGGCAGCGATCTTGAGTTGGTGCCGGACCTGGCCGACCCGAAAGACCTGTTCGCTCGCCTGGCCCAGCAGCCTCGGCTACAGCAGAAAAAGCGCGCCTGAGAACGCTCTGGCCTGCCGCTTTGAGCTGAGGGCGGGCCAGATTCACCGTAGTGAAAAGCCGATTCAGCGGGTGACTCAGCCGATTCCGCTGCATTGTCGGTTTTAACAGCGCAATTCGCGCTTTATGTGAGGGGTAAACGACACAAAAAACGCACCACCTTGGAGCATTCTCTCCCACCAATAAAAACGATTTGTTTCAACTCGATTACTGCCCTGACATCAATTACAAAATATAGGGACTCCACATGACTCCACTGCGATCACTCTTCGCCGCATTGCTGTTGCCACTCTGCGCCACCGCCGCCCACGCCCAGGACTGGAAAGAAATCCGCTTCGGCGTATTCCCCGAATATCCCCCCTTCGAATCCGTCGCCGCCGACGGCAGCCTGCAAGGTTTCGATATCGAACTGGGCAACGCCATCTGCGCCAAGCTGGAAGTGAAATGCACCTGGGTGCACAACGAATTCGACGGCATGATCCCGGCCCTGCGCGCACGCAAGTTCGACGCGATCATGTCCTCCATGGCCGTAACCCCGGCCCGCGAAAAGATCATCGACTTCAGTGACCGCCTGTTCCTCAGCCCGACCTCGGTGATTACGCGCAAAAGTGCCGACTTCGGCGACACGCCGGAATCGCTGAAGGGCAAGCAAGTCGGCGTATTGCAGGGCTCGCTGCAAGAGGCCTATGCCCGTGCGCACCTGGCCAAGCTCGGCGCGCAGATCAAAGCGTACCAGTCCCAGGACCAGAACTACGCCGACCTGCAAAACGGCCGCCTCGACGCGACCCTGACCGACAAGCTCGAAGCCCAGCTCAACTTCCTGTCCAAACCCGAAGACGCCGACTTCAAGACCGGCCCGGCCTTCAAGGACCCGACGCTACCGCTGGACATCGCCATGGGCTTGCGCAAGAACGATCAGGAACTGCGGGCGCTGATCAACAAGGGCATCGCTGCTGTGCAGGCGGATGGGACTTATGCCGAGATCCAGAAGAAATACTTCGGCGATCAGGACATCTACAACGAGTAACACCAATACCTCACCCTGTAGGAGCCCGCTTTTGTGGCGAGGGAGCTTGCTCCCGCTGGGCCGGGCTGGCGCTCCAGTGCGAAGCGCCCCCAAAAAGCCGGCTCCAGCTGCGCTGTCGAACGGGAGCAAGCTCCCTCGCCACAAAAGCTGCTCCTACAGGGGATGTCTGTGCCTTATCGAGATCTACCCCATGAACGAACTCCTCAACCTGCAAGGTTACGGCCCCATGCTGGCCCAAGGCGCCTGGATGACCCTCAAACTGTCATTTCTCGCCCTGGCCCTGAGCCTCGCCCTGGGCCTGATCGCCGCCGGCGCCAAGCTCTCCAGCGCCAAATGGCTGCGCGTGCCGGCCACGCTCTACACCACCTTGATCCGCAGCGTGCCGGACCTGGTGCTGATCCTGCTGATCTTCTACAGCCTGCAACTGTGGCTCAACGACCTGAGCGAAATGTTCGGCTGGGACTACTTTGAAATCGACCCGTTCACCGCCGGAGTGGTCACCCTTGGGTTTATCTACGGCGCGTATTTCACCGAGAATTTCCGGGGTGCAATCCTCAGCGTGCCGGCCGGCCAACTGGAAGCGGCGACCGCCTACGGCCTGAGCCGCTGGCAGCGCTTTCACCTGGTGCTGTTCCCGCAACTGATGCGCTTTGCCCTACCGGGTCTGGGCAATAACTGGCTGGTGTTGCTCAAGTCCACGGCGCTGGTGTCGATCATCGGCCTGTCGGACCTGGTCAAGGCCGCACAAAATGCCGGCAAAACCACCAACGAGCCGTTGTACTTCCTGATCCTCGCCGGCCTGGTGTACCTGGTGATCACCACCTTGTCCAACCGCATCTTCAAGCGCCTCGAACGGCGCTACAACCTCGGCATCAAGGGGATGGCGCGATGATCGAACTGTTCCAGCAATACGGCCTGGCCTATCTGTTCAGCGATGGCGCGGGGTTGTCCGGCGTCGCCATGACCCTGTGGCTGTTCATCATCTCGGTGGTGTTCGGCTTCATCCTGTCGATTCCGCTGGCACTGGCACGCGTCTCCGAGCACGTCTGGCTGCGCTGGCCGGTGGAGGTCTATACCTACCTGTTTCGCGGCACGCCGCTGTATATCCAGCTGCTGATTTGCTACACCGGGCTGTACAGCCTGGAAGTGGTGCAGGACAACGCCCTGCTCAACCAGTTTTTCCGCAATGCGCTGAACTGCACGCTGCTGGCCTTTGTGCTCAACACCTGCGCCTACACCGTGGAAATCTTCGCCGGGGCGATCCGCAATATTCCCCATGGCGAAATCGAAGCGGCCCGCGCCTATGGCCTGCATGGCTGGCGCTTGAACCTGTTCGTGGTGGTGCCTGCCGCGCTGCGCCGCGCATTGCCGGCCTACAGCAACGAAATGATCCTGATGCTGCACGCCACCTCCCTGGCGTTTACCGCCACCGTGGCCGACATCCTCAAGGTAGCCCGCGACGCCAATGCCGAAACCTTCCTGACGTTCCAGGCCTTCGGCATCGCGGCCCTGCTCTACATGCTGCTGTCCTTTGCACTGGTGGGCCTGTTCCGACTGGCCGAACGTCGCTGGATGCGTTTTCTTGTTCCTACCCGAGGCTAACCCATGAATCAGTCCGCGCAGGCCCTGGCCACTTATCCCGTTGACGAACCCGTTGCCAAACCCGCTACCGCCGCCATCAAGCTGCAAGTCGAAGGCATCCACAAGCGCTACGGCGAACACGAAGTGCTCAAGGGGGTTTCCCTGAATGCGCGCCAGGGCGATGTGATCAGCCTGATCGGCGCCAGCGGCTCGGGCAAAAGTACGATGCTGCGCTGCATCAACTTCCTCGAACAGCCGGACGCCGGGGTGATCACCCTGGACGGCATCAGTATCGAAATGCGCCAGGGCCGTGCCGGCACCCGTGCGCCGCATCAAGCGCAGTTGCAGAACCTGCGCACGCGCCTGGCCATGGTGTTCCAGCACTTCAACCTGTGGAGCCACATGACCGTGCTGGAAAACATCACCATGGCTCCGCGCCGGGTGCTGGGCGTGAGTGCCGCCGAGGCGGAGAAACGCGCGCGCCTGTACTTGGACAAGGTCGGCCTGCCGGGCCGCGTGGCGGATCAGTACCCGGCGTTTCTCTCCGGTGGTCAACAACAGCGCGTCGCGATTGCGCGAGCCTTGGCGATGGAGCCGGAGATTATCCTGTTCGATGAACCGACTTCCGCACTCGACCCAGAACTTGTAGGAGAAGTCCTCAAAGTCATACAGACGTTGGCCGAGGAAGGTCGTACCATGCTGATGGTCACCCACGAAATGGGCTTTGCCCGCCAGGTGTCCAGCCAAGTGCTGTTCTTGCACCAGGGCCGGGTTGAGGAACACGGCGACGCCAGGATCCTCGACCACCCCAACAGCGAACGCTTGCAGCAATTTCTTTCCAACCGTTTGAAGTGAAACCCATGGATACCAAGGCCAACGGACCCCATTCCTCCCCCGCGCTGGACCGCATCGATGAAGCCATCATCGAAGTGCTGCGCCACCAAGGGCGTATCACCTACGAAAAGCTCTCGTCGCTGGTGCACCTCACGCCCAGGCCCTGCCTGGAACGGGTGCGCAAGCTGGAGCGGCGCGGGGTGATACGCGGGTATGGGGCGATCATCGATGTGCAGATGGTTTCGCCAGGCCTGTCGTTGCTGGTGTTGGTGGCCTTGTCCAACCAGAGCGGGCGCTCGGCGCAAAAGGCCTTCGAAGCCTGCGTCAAGGCTTGCCCGCAGGTGTTCGAATGCCAGTTGATCAGCGGCCCGTTTGACTACAGCCTGCGCATGCGCTGCCGGGACATGGAGCATTACCGGGTGCTGACGGAGACCTGGTTGAACAATGATGAGTTGCACATCGATAAGTTGGTGGCGCATCCGGAATTGGCGGTGGTGAAAAACACCGCCACCGAACTGGCCTGAGCAAGCGCCACTCAGGCCGCCAGCTTGCCGCTGGCGATGGCTGCCGAAGCGGCGACCATCGCCTTTAGCAGCACCGCACACCCCGCCGCCAGATCATCCGGGGCGGCGTTTTCAATTTCGTTGTGGCTGATGCCGCCCTCGCAAGGCACAAAAATCATACCCGCCGGGCCTAGTTCAGCCACGAAGATAGCGTCATGCCCTGCCCCGCTGACGATGTCCATGTTCGACAAGCCCAGGCTATTGGCGGCCTCCCGCACTGCGTCCACACAGCCCTTGTCGAAATACAGCGGCGGGAAATCGGCCGTGGGTTCCATCTCGAAGCTCAAGCCATGCTTGGCACAGGTGTCTTCAATCACCTTGCGCACCTGGGCAATCATCGAGTCCAACCGCGCCGGCTCCAGATGACGAAAGTCCAGGGTCATGCGCACTTCACCGGGAATCACGTTGCGCGAGCCGGGATAAGCCTGCAGGCAACCGACGGTGCCGCAGGCATGGGGTTGATGCCCAAGCGCCGCAGCATTCACCGCCGCCACCACCGCCGCCGCGCCCACCAGGGCATCCTTGCGCAGGTGCATCGGCGTCGGCCCCGCATGGGCCTCGACGCCGCGCAGTTTCAGGTCGAACCACTTCTGCCCGAGGGCACCCAGCACCACGCCGATGGTTTTTTTCTCGTCCTCAAGGATCGGCCCCTGTTCGATGTGCGCCTCGAAATAAGCACCCACCTTGTGCCCGCTGACCGGCCGCGCGCCCGCGTAGCCAATCGCGTTCAGCGCATCGCCCACGCTGACGCCGTCCGCATCGACCTTGGCCAACGTATCGGCGAGGGTGAACTTCTCGGCGAACACGCCCGAGCCCATCATGCACGGCGGAAAACGCGAGCCCTCTTCGTTGGTCCACACCACCACTTCCAACGGCGCCTCGGTTTCTACGTTCAGGTCGTTGAGGGTGCGCAGTACTTCCACACCCGCCAGCACGCCGAAGCAACCGTCGAACTTGCCGCCGGTGGGCTGGGTGTCGATGTGGCTGCCGGTCATCACCGGTGGCAGGTTCGGATTACGCCCCGGACGACGGGCGAAGATGTTGCCGATGCCATCCACGGTCACCGTGCAGCCGGCCTCTTCGCACCACTGCACGAACAGGTCGCGGGCCTTGCGATCCAGGTCGGTGAGGGCCAGGCGACACACACCGCCCTTGGGCGTGGCGCCGAGCTTGGCCAGGTCCATCAGCGACTGCCACAGGCGGTCGCGGTTGATTTGCAGGACGTCGAGGGCAGCGTTCATGAGTGATCTCCTCAGGCTATATTTCTTATGATTGGAATGCGGTCAAAAATGTGGGAGCGGGCTTGCTCGCGAAAGCAGTCTGTCAGTTGATAAATGCGGGGACTGACACACCGCATTCGCGAGCAAGCCCGCTCCCACATCTGGATAGCGTTTCAACTTATTTACAGCGGTGTTTTAACGGCAACCGGGGTGGTCCCGCGCTTGGCATTCAGCCCGTAGTACAACAGGCCGCCCAACGCCGAGCCGGTAAACCAGCCGTAGCTGTAGAACCAGCTGAACGCATCGCTGCCCAGCGACAGCAAGGTCAGCACCACCGGCACACCGAACGCGATGAAACCGCTCCAGTTCCATGCCGGGTACACATCGTCGCGATAGAGGCCTGCCAGGTCGAGTTGTTGTTTGCGGGTGATGAAGTAGTCCACCACCATGATCCCGGCAATGGGCCCCAGCAGGCTTGAATAGCCCAGCAACCAGTTGGAATACACGGTTTCCAGGCTCACGTCGGACACGATCAGGCCGAGTTTTTTCAGCAACTCATGAGCCATCAGCGCCAGCCCCACCAGGCCGGTCAGGATCACTGCCGTGGTGCGGTTGATCAGCTTGGGCGCGATGTTCTGGAAGTCATTGGTGGGCGACACAATGTTCGCCGCCGTGTTGGTGGACAAGGTCGCGATGATGATCAACGCCATCGCGATGGCCACCCACACCGGGCTCTGGATATGCCCGATCAGGGTCACCGGGTCGGACACGCTGACCCCCACCAGTTTCACCGACGCGGCGGTCATGATCACGCCGAGGGCGGCGAAGAGGAACATGGTCAGCGGCAGGCCGAAGATCTGCCCGAGGATCTGGTCCTTCTGGCTGTTGGCGTAACGGCTGAAGTCCGGGATATTCAGCGACAAGGTGGCCCAGAAACCCACCATCGCGGTGAGACCGGCCATGAAGTAACCGGTGAGGCTCGCGCCTTCCGGGCGTTTCGGCGGGATCGCCATCAACTCACTGATGGATACATTGGGCATCGCCCACACCAGCAGGCCAATGCCCACCGCCACCAGCAACGGCGCCGACAGGGTCTCCAGCCGCTTGATCGACTCGGCGCCACGCAGCACCACCCATAGGTTCAGGCACCAGAAAATCATGAAGCCGATCACTTCACCAGTGCCGCCAAGGGACTTCCAGCCCTCGAAGATCGAGCCGAGAAACAGGTGAATCGCCAGCCCGCCGAACATTGTCTGGATACCAAACCAGCCACAGGCCACCAGCGCGCGGATCAGGCATGGCACGTTGGAACCGAGGATGCCGAACGACGAGCGCAGCAGCACCGGAAACGGTATGCCGTACTTGGTGCCGGGGAAGGCATTGAGGGTCAGCGGGATCAACACCACGATGTTGGCCAGCAGGATCGCCATCAGCGCCTCGCCCACCGACAAGCCGAAATACGCGGTGAGCACCCCGCCCAAGGTGTAGGTGGGCACGCAAATGGACATGCCGACCCACAGCGCGGTGATGTGCCACTTGTTCCAGGTGCGTTCGTGCACCTTGGTCGGTGCCATGTCGTGGTTGTAGCGCGGACTGTCGAGGACGTCGGGGCCGGCGTCGAGTTCGTACAGGCCGTTGCGCTCAATGACTTGCGATCTGTTCTGTTGCATGGCCGCTCCACGGTTTTTTCGAATTATTTTTGCTCACCTGCACGGTGTGTGCCGGTGGCCGGAGTACCTCGTAAACAACATGACATCACGGGCCCGGCCAGCCGCCACTGCACTCAATATCCGTGCCGACAACCGTTACCGCACCCGCACCGCTTATATAACTCGCTGATGTTTATCAGCTTTCCGAGTGAGCCTTCGGTACTTGCCACGTTACTCAGGCTAGATAACGTGGAAGTTGCCCGAACTGTCAGGACTCAATCTGGTGCAACACAATTATTTTTATTTCCCTGCCCCGTCAAGAGGCAAGTCTCAAGCGTCTGATTTGCAATAAGAAATGTTGCTCAATTTAAGAACCTGTCAAGTGCGTCAAAATGGTGACAGCACGCTACATTTTGGTGATTTTCTATTTTTATTCATATAAATCAAATAGTTAATCAAGATATAAGCTTATGAAAAATCTTCTTGCCCAATCTAAAAACTCGGGCTAGTTTCTATTCCTGTCACCGATGACAGGAATCAACTGACCCTCGGTAAGCAGCATTACAACACTTAGAACTGGCACAAGCCGGTCAAGCCTGTGAGGAACTCGACATGTCGCTGTTGATCCGTGGCGCCACCGTTATTACCCATGATGAAAGTTACCGCGCCGATGTGTTATGCGCAGGCGGTCTAATCCGGGCTATTGGTACGAATCTGGATATTCCCGCCGGCACTGAAATACTCGATGGCAGCGGCCAATACCTGATGCCCGGCGGCATCGACCCCCATACCCATATGCAACTGCCCTTCATGGGCACCGTGGCCAGTGAAGACTTTTTCAGTGGCACGGCGGCAGGCCTGGCGGGCGGCACCACGTCGATCATCGACTTTGTGATTCCCAACCCGCAGCAATCCCTGTTGGAAGCGTTTCACCAGTGGCGTGGCTGGGCGGAAAAATCCGCCTCGGACTACGGCTTCCACGTGGCGATCACCTGGTGGAGCGAACAGGTGCGTGAGGAAATGGCCGAGCTGGTCAGCCACCACGGCATCAACAGCTTCAAGCATTTCATGGCCTACAAGAACGCGATCATGGCGGCGGACGACACCCTCGTCGCCAGTTTCGAACGCTGCCTGGAACTGGGCGCGGTGCCCACCGTGCACGCGGAAAACGGGGAGCTGGTGTACCACCTGCAACGCAAGCTGATGGCCCAAGGCATTACCGGGCCCGAGGCGCATCCGCTGTCGCGCCCTTCGCAAGTCGAAGGCGAAGCGGCCAGCCGCGCCATTCGCATCGCCGAGACCATCGGCACGCCGCTCTACTTGGTACACGTATCCACCCAGGAAGCGCTGGATGAAATCACCTACGCCCGCAGCAAAGGCCAGCCGGTCTACGGCGAAGTGCTGGCCGGCCACTTGTTGCTGGACGACAGCGTCTACCAGCACCCGGACTGGCAAACCGCCGCCGGTTACGTGATGAGCCCGCCGTTCCGTCCACGCGGGCACCAGGAAGCGCTGTGGCATGGCCTGCAATCCGGCAACCTGCACACCACCGCCACCGATCACTGCTGCTTCTGCGCCGAGCAGAAAGCCGCCGGCCGTGACGACTTCAGCAAGATCCCCAACGGCACCGCCGGCATCGAAGACCGCATGGCGCTGCTGTGGGATGAAGGGGTCAACACCGGCCGTTTGTCGATGCAGGAGTTTGTCGCGCTGACCTCCACCAACACCGCGAAGATCTTCAACCTCTACCCGCGCAAAGGCGCGATCCGCGTGGGCGCGGATGCCGACCTGGTGCTATGGGACCCCGAGGGTACGCGGACCATTTCCGCCAAGACTCACCACCAGAAAGTCGATTTCAACATCTTCGAAGGCAAGACCGTGCGCGGCGTGCCGAGCCACACCATCAGCCAGGGCAAGCTGGTCTGGGCCGATGGCGACCTGCGCGCCGAGCGCGGTGCCGGACGGTATGTGGAGCGGCCGACGTATCCGCCGGTGTTTGAGCAGTTGAGCAAGCGGGCTGCGCATTCCAAGCCAGTGGCTGTGAAACGCTGAAGCCGCCTTCGGGAGCAAGCCCCCTCCCACATTTGATCGGGTTCACACAGTTCAAATGTGGGAGCTGGCTTGCCTGCGATGAGGCCAGTACAGGCAACACAAAAACCAATGCCCATCAGAGGCAGCACCTCAATAACCGTGAGGCCAACACCGTGATCCAGACCCTGACCCACCTCCCCCATCCCGCTGAGGATGGACCGACGCTCGCCAGCCATTTCACCGACCTGGCGCCACCGCTCAACGCCCGGCAAGCCCAACTGGAAGCCTCGCGCTGCCTGTATTGCTACGACGCGCCGTGCGTGAATGCATGCCCCAGCGAGATCGACATCCCGTCGTTCATCCGCAACATCCACACCGAAAACGTGCAAGGCGCCGCGCACAAAATCCTCTCGGCCAACATCCTCGGCGGCAGTTGCGCGCGGGTCTGCCCCACCGAGATTCTGTGCCAGCAGGCGTGTGTGCGTAACAACGCCGAAGAATGCGCTCCAGTGCTGATCGGCCTGTTGCAACGCTATGCCGTCGACAATGCGCACTTCAGCGAACACCCCTTCCACCGCGCCGCCTCTACCGGCAAGCGCATCGCCGTGGTCGGCGCCGGGCCTGCTGGACTCGCGTGCGCCCACCGCAGCGCCTTGCACGGCCATGACGTGGTGATCTTCGAAGCCCGGGAAAAAGCCGGTGGCCTGAATGAATACGGGATCGCCAAGTACAAGCTGGTGGATGACTTCGCGCAGAAGGAGTTGGATTTCCTCCTGCAGATTGGTGGCATCGAGATTCGCCACGGCCAGCGCCTGGGAGACAACCTCACGTTGAGTGAACTGCACCAGCAATTCGATTCGGTGTTCCTCGGCCTCGGCCTGGCCGCCAGCAAACAACTCGGCCTGCCCTTTGAGGACGCCCCCGGCCTGCTTGCCGCCACCGACTACATCCGCGAGTTGCGCCAAGCCGACGACCTGACCCAACTGCCCCTGGCCGATCGCTGCATCGTGCTTGGCGCCGGCAACACCGCCATCGACATGGCCGTGCAGATGGCCCGTCTCGGTGCTCGCGATGTCAACCTTGTGTACCGCCGTGGCTTGGCAGACATGGGCGCCACTCATCACGAACAGGATATCGCCAAGGCCAACCAGGTGCGCCTGCTGACCTGGGCCCAGCCGGAAGCCGTGCTGCTGGACGACCAGGGCCATGTGCGTGGCATGCGCTTCTTGCGCACACGCATGGAAAACGGCCGTTTGCACCCGACCGGCGAAACCTTCGAACTGGCGGCCGATGCGATCTTCAAGGCCATCGGCCAGGGCTTCGACAGCGAGGCACTGCACGATCCGCTGGCCCAGCAACTGCAGCGTGTCGGTGAACGGATCTTCGTCGATGAACAGCTGCGCACCAGCATTCCCGGCGTGTACGCGGGTGGCGATTGCGTCAGCCTCGGCCAGGACCTCACCGTGCAGGCGGTGCAACACGGCAAGCTGGCCGCCGAGGCCATGCACGCCCAACTCATGCTGAATGTGGAGGCTGCGTAATGGCCGATCTCTCGATTGTATTTGCCGGCATCAAAGCCCCCAACCCGTTCTGGCTGGCCTCCGCGCCGCCCACCGACAAGGCCTACAACGTGGTGCGCGCCTTCGAAGCCGGCTGGGGCGGCGTGGTGTGGAAAACCCTGGGCGAGGATCCGGCAGCGGTCAACGTGTCGTCACGCTACTCGGCGCATTACGGCGCCAACCGTGAAGTGCTGGGCATCAACAATATCGAGCTGATTACCGACCGCTCGCTGGAGATCAACCTGCGGGAAATCACCCAGGTGAAAAAGGACTGGCCCGACCGCGCGCTGATCGTGTCGCTGATGGTGCCGTGCGTCGAGGAGTCCTGGAAAAACATCCTGCCGCTGGTGGAAGCCACCGGCTGCGACGGTATCGAACTGAACTTCGGTTGCCCCCACGGCATGCCCGAACGCGGCATGGGCGCGGCGGTGGGCCAGGTGCCTGAGTATGTGGAACAGGTGACACGCTGGTGCAAGACGTATTGCTCGCTGCCGGTGATCGTCAAGCTCACGCCGAATATCACCGACATCCGCGTGGCGGCGCGGGCGGCGTATCGTGGGGGGGCGGACGCGGTGTCGTTGATCAACACCATCAACTCCATCACCAGCGTGGACCTGGAACGCATGGTCGCGTTGCCGGTGGTGGGCACGCAAAGCACTCATGGCGGTTATTGCGGCTCGGCGGTCAAGCCGATTGCGCTGAACATGGTCGCCGAAATCGCCCGCGACCCGCAGACCCAAGGCTTGCCGATCTGCGGCATTGGCGGCATCGGCAACTGGCGTGACGCGGCGGAGTTTGTCGCCCTGGGCTGCGGCGCAGTGCAGGTGTGCACGGCGGCGATGCTGCATGGGTTTCGGATTGTGGCGGAGATGAAGGACGGGCTGTCGCGATGGATGGACAGTCAAGGCTACAACAGCCTGCAGGACTTTTCCGGACGTGCGGTGGGCAACACGACAGACTGGAAGTACCTGGACATCAACTATCAGGTGATTGCGAAGATCGATCAGGAGGCCTGCATTGGCTGCGGGCGTTGCCATATTGCCTGTGAGGACACCTCGCACCAGGCCATCGCCAGTTTGAAACAGGCGGATGGCACACATAAATACGAGGTGATCGATGACGAGTGCGTCGGCTGCAACCTGTGCCAGATCACCTGCCCGGTGGCGGACTGTATCGAGATGGTGCCGATGGACACCGGCAAGCCGTTCTTGAATTGGACGCAGAATCCAAGGAATCCCTACCGGGAGGCGGTCTAGGAAAACCTGTAGTGAGCGGGCTGTTGTGGTGAGCGGGCTTGCCCGCTCACCACAACAACAACCAGCGTCACCCTAAGGCTCAAGGCTCCAACCCAATCCCCCGCAAAATCACGCTCGTCACCGTCTGAATCGCCTTCTCGAACTGCATATCCGACAACGGCTGGTGCTCATTCAGGATCTTCACCTGATGATCAAAGTCGGCATAGTGCTGGGTCGAGGCCCAGATCATGTACAGCAGGCTCGACGGCTCCACCGGCAGGATGCGTTTGTCTTCCACCCACTGGCGAATTTTCGCTTCCTTCATCTTGGCCCAGTCGTACAGGCTTTCATCCAATGCTTCACCGAGGGTCGGCGCGCCATGGATGATTTCATTGGCCCAGACTTTCGACCCGTAGGGCCGGGTACGCGAGCGCTGCATTTTGGCGCGGATGTAACTGCTGAGCACCACCCGTGGGTCATCGAAGGTCTCGAAACTCAAGGCGTCCTGCTTCCACACTTCCAGCAGGTCGAACAGCACAGCGCTGTACAGCTCGCTCTTGGTGGTGAAGTAGTAATGCAGGTTGGAGCGCGGCAGTTGCACTTCTTCGGCGATATCCGCCATGGCGGTACTGCCATAGCCTTTCTCGGCGAAGATTTTCTCCGCCGCCAGCAGGATTTTTTCGACGTTGACCCGACGAATTCCGATCTTGTGATTGCCCATAAGGGCTCCCTGACAACAACTTGGCTTAAAGACTACCATCGGCTCTAGATCGCGGCGACAGGCCATAATGAAACTTCTGACGCGAACCTTTCCCCTGGAAATGGGATTGGTTAGGATCGCGGTCCCCATGAAGGATCATTGCAATGACTATTCGACCTCGCGTGGCCACCGACGACCCCGTGCTGGGCGCACTCTGGGAGCGCTCGGTGCGGGCCACCCATGATTTCCTCCCCGAGGATGACATTCAACGCCTGCTGCCCCTGGTGCGCGATGCCTACCTGCCAATGCCCGCACTGGAGGTGTGGGTGTATGAAGACCAGAACGGCATCGCCGGTTTTATCGGCACCGGCGGGCACAACGTGGAAATGCTGTTCATCGAGCCCGACCGCCGCGGCCAAAGCATCGGCCGCCAGTTGCTGGACCACGCCCGCGCCCGTCACGACACCCTCACGGTGGACGTGAACGAACAAAACCCCCAGGCCGTGGGTTTCTACCTGCATTATGGTTTTATCCAGGTCGCGCGCTCGCCGCTGGATGGCGAAGGCAAGCCCTTTCCCTTGCTGCACTTGGCTCTACCGACTCCCTGACCCTGAAGGTATTGAACAATGTTGATCAAGAAAAGCCTCACCACCGTCGCCCTGCTCGCCTCCCTGCTGGGCGCCTCCGCTGCATTTGCCCACGCGCACCTCAAGAGCGCTGAACCGGCAGCCGACAGCAGCGTCGCCGCACCTAAAGACCTGCGCCTGACCTTCAGCGAAGGCGTCGAGGCCACCTTCACCAAGGTGTCCCTGAGCAAGGACGGCACCGAAGTGGCAATCAAGGGTCTGGAAACACCGGATGCCGACAAGAAAGTCCTGGTCGTCACCCCGGCCGCCCCCTTGGCGGCCGGCAACTACAAAGTGGTGTGGAGCGCGGTCTCGGTCGACACTCATAAGAGCAACGGTGAATACAGCTTCAAGGTCGGCCAGTAACCCATGGCAACGCTGCTGGTGCTGTGCCGCTTCCTGCATTTCATCGTCGTGCTGCTGATGTTCGGGGCCTGTGCATTCAGGCCCTGGCTGTTGGGCGCTGAAGCGCAACCGGCGCTGGACCGGCAACTTGAGCGCATCACCCGTGGGCTGGCCTGGCTGGGCTTGTTCTCTGGCGTGGCCTGGCTGCTGCTGATTACCGCCAGCATGGCGGGCAGTTGGGACGCGGCGCTGCAACCGGCCACCGTGCAGTTGGTGCTGGGCAAGACCTTCTTTGGCCAGGTGTGGGTGTGGCACCTGTTGCTGAACCTCTTGCTGGTAATCGTGCTGGCCAAACCCTGGCGGGCATTACGCTTGCCGGTGATCGCGCTGCTGCTGGCAACCTTGGCGCCGGTCGGGCATGGCGCCATGCTCGATGGGCTCAGCGGCCAATTGCTGATCCTCAATCAAGTGGTGCACCTGGTGTGCGTCGGTGCCTGGCTCGGCGGCTTGCTGTTGCTGGTGTTGATCCTCAGGCAATCGTCAGCCCTGGCGCTGGAGCCGATCCTGCGGCGGTTCAGCGGCGTGGGGTATGGCCTGGTCGGCGGTTTGCTGGTGACTGGTTTGATCAATGTGCGCGTGTTGACCGGGCAATTCTGGCCCACGCCTTTGTTCAACGGGTTCGCGCTGATTCTGTTGGTTAAAGTATTTCTGGTGCTGGGCATGCTGGCGTTGGCGCTGCTGAACCGCCTGCGCATCGAGCGCTGTGAACAACGCCTGGGCAGTTTGAAATCCAGTGTGATGCTGGAGTGGCTGCTGGGTGTTGCAGCGGTGGCCGCCGTTTCCCTTCTTGGCACCTTGCCTCCCATGGTGATGGCGGCCTGAGTAACTTTCCGCCTCCGCCCGAGCAAGTCATCGTATAACTTCTGCTTGACAGCTCTTGAAAACCTCGCAAATATCCCACTCAATGTTGTACGACAACGTATAACAAATAATAAAAACAACAAAAGAAAGGGAGCTTCACTGTGAGTTCACTCGCCCGCAATTCCTCTGTTCGCCTGGGTTTTATCGGTCTCGGCAGCCTGGCCTTTACCCTGCCCCTCGCCGCTTCGGCCGAAGGCTTCGTCGACGATGCCAAGGCCACGCTCAACCTGCGCAACGCCTACTTCAACCGCAACTTCACCAACCCGACCAACCCCCAGGGCAAGGCCGAAGAGTGGACGCAGAACTTCATTCTTGACGCCAAGTCCGGCTACACCCAAGGCACCGTGGGTTTCGGCATTGATGTGCTGGGCCTGTATTCGCAAAAGCTCGATGGCGGCAAAGGCACCGGCGGTACTCAGTTGCTGCCGATCCACAGCGACGGCCGCCCCGCCGACAACTTCGGACGCCTGGGCGTGGCGCTGAAAACCAAGTTATCCAAGACTGAATTGAAGGTCGGTGAATGGATGCCGGTGCTGCCGATCCTGCGCTCCGATGACGGCCGCTCGCTGCCCCAGACGTTCCGTGGCGGCCAGGTCACGTCCAATGAAATCGCCGGCCTGACGCTCTACGGCGGGCAGTTTCGCGGTAACAGCCCGCGTAATGATGCGAGCATGGAAGACATGTTCATGAACGGCAAAGCCGCCTTCACCTCCGACCGTTTCAACTTCGGCGGCGGCGAATATAGCTTCAACGACAAACGCACCCAGGTCGGCGTGTGGTACGCCGAACTCACCGACATCTACCAGCAGCAATATTTCAACCTGACCCACAGCCAGCCCGTGGGCGACTGGACCCTGGGTGCCAACCTCGGCTTCTTCACCGGCAAGGAAGACGGCAGCGCCCTGGCCGGCGACCTCGACAACAAGACCGCCTTCGCCCTGCTCTCGGCCAAATACAACGGCAACACCTTCTATGTGGGTTTGCAGAAACTCACCGGCGACAGCGTGTGGATGCGCGTCAACGGCACCAGCGGCGGCACCCTGGCCAACGACAGCTACAACGCCAGCTACGATAACGCCAAGGAAAAGTCCTGGCAGGTGCGCCATGACTTCAACTTCGTGGTGCTCGGCATTCCGGGGCTGACCATGATGAACCGGTATATCAGCGGCAGTAACGTGCACACCGGGGCGATCACCGATGGCAAGGAATGGGGACGCGAGTCGGAACTGGCTTACACGGTGCAAAGCGGTGCGCTGAAGGACCTGAATGTGCGCTGGCGCAACTCGACCATGCGTCGGGATTTCAGCAATAACGAGTTTGATGAAAATCGCTTATTCATCAGCTACCCGATCTCACTGTTGTAGGGTTTTGAACCCGGCGCAAACTTGTAGTCGACACACAACCTCTGTGGGAGCGGGCTTGCTCGCGAATGCGGTACATCAGCACCGGATGAGTCGACTGACACACCGTATTCGCGAGCAAGCCCGCTCCCACATTCTAGCCATAACCTGACCGGAAGGACGTTGACAACGTGGGGAATCAATAACGATACTTCGACATAGTCATACGACAACCTACAACAACAATGGAACCCTCATGACCACCACCACAACCACGCCCGTTCCATTCAATCGCCTGCTGCTCACCGGCGCGGCTGGCGGCCTGGGTAAAGTCTTGCGCGAGCGCCTGCGTCCTTACGCCCAGGTACTCCGGCTGTCGGACATCGCCAACATGGCCCCGGCTGCCGACGCGTCCGAAGAGGTGCAACCCTGTGACCTCGCCGACAAACAAGCCGTGCACCACTTGGTGGAAGGCGTCGACGCGATCCTGCACTTCGGCGGCGTATCGGTGGAGCGCTCGTTCGAAGAAGTGCTCGGCGCAAACATCAGCGGCATTTTCCATATCTATGAAGCCGCGCGCCGCCACGGTGTGAAGCGCGTGATTTTCGCCAGTTCCAACCACGTGATCGGCTTCTACAAGCAAGGTGAAACCCTCGACGCCCACTCCCCTCGCCGCCCGGACAGCTACTACGGACTGTCCAAATCCTACGGCGAAGACATGGCCAGTTTCTACTTTGACCGCTACGGCATCGAGACCGTCAGCATCCGCATCGGCTCGTCGTTCCCGGAACCGCAGAACCGCCGCATGATGCACACCTGGCTGAGCTTCGACGACCTGACTCAGTTGCTCGAGCGCGCGCTGTACACCCCCAACGTCGGCCACACCGTGGTCTATGGCATGTCGGATAACCTCGACACCTGGTGGGACAACCGCTACGCCGCCCACCTGGGCTTTGCGCCCAAAGACAGCTCCGAAGTGTTCC
The DNA here is from genome assembly GCF_013386605.1 of Pseudomonas sp. IPO3749. Taxonomy (NCBI): domain Bacteria; kingdom Pseudomonadati; phylum Pseudomonadota; class Gammaproteobacteria; order Pseudomonadales; family Pseudomonadaceae; genus Pseudomonas; species Pseudomonas sp. IPO3749. Next base: position 244,281 of record NZ_JACARN010000015.1, read on the forward strand.
GCGCCCAGGTCGAAACCCAGCCACCCGTGGCCGCCGATGACCCGGCCAAGGTCTACCAGGGCGGGGCATTCTGCGCTGCCGGCCCTTTCGGGGACTGACCATGACCGCTGAATTGATCGTCGACGCCCGCAATGCCGTAGGCGAATGCCCGGTGTGGGTCCCCGAGGAAAACGCCTTGTACTGGGTGGATATCCCCAAGGGTGGCCTGCAACGCTGGAGCGCCGCCAGCGGCCACGTGGCGGCCTGGACCGCTCCGCAGATGCTTGCCTGCATCGCGCGCACCGAGGCGGGCAACTGGGTCGCCGGCATGGAAACCGGGTTCTTCCAGCTCACCCCGCACAACGACGGCAGCCTGGATGCCACGCCGCTGGCGGCTGTTGAGCACCCCCGCCAGGACATGCGCCTGAACGACGGCCGCTGTGATCGCCAGGGCCGTTTCTGGGCCGGCAGCATGGTGCTGGACATGGGCTTGAACGCGGCAGAAGGCACCCTGTATCGCTACACATCCGGTGCGCCGCCCCATGCTCAGCTGGACGGTTTCATCACCTTGAACGGCCTGGCGTTCAGCCCCGATGGCCGCACGATGTATGCCTCCGATTCCCACCCGCTGGTGCAGCAGATCTGGGCCTTCGACTACGACATCGACACCGGCACGCCGTCCAACCGTCGCGTGTTCGTGGACATGCACAAGCACCTCGGACGCCCCGACGGCGCCGCCGTGGATGCCGATGGCTGCTACTGGATCTGTGCCAACGACGCCGGGTTGATCCATCGCTTCACCCCGGACGGTCGCCTCGACCGTTCCCTCACGGTGCCGGTGAAAAAACCCACCATGTGCGCCTTTGGCGGCAGTCGCCTGGACACCCTGTTCGTCACCTCGATTCGCGATGACCAGAGTCAACAGTCACTGTCCGGCGGCGTGTTCGCCCTCAACCCCGGCGTTGTCGGATTGCCGGAGCCCACCTTTACCCTCTAGCTGCATCGCTGTGCCTTGAATACAACAATAACAAGACAGGAATGAAACCCCATGGACTTCAAACGCACCTTGCTCGCCGCTGCATTTTTCACCCTCAGCAGCGCTGCCCACGCGCTGGAAATCAAATTCGCCGATATCCACCCCGCCGGCTACCCCACCGTTGTGGCCGAAGAGAACATGGGCAAGGCCCTGACCAAAGAAAGCAACGGCGAGCTGACCTTCAAGTACTTCCCCGGCGGTGTCCTCGGCTCCGAGAAAGAAGTGGTCGAACAGGCTCAGGTCGGTGCCATCCAGATGACCCGTGTCAGCCTGGGGATCGTCGGCCCGGTGGTGCCGGACGTGAACGTGTTCAACCTGCCGTTCGTATTCCGCGACCAGGCGCATATGCGCAAGGTCATCGACGGCGAGATCGGCGACGAGATCCTCGCCAAGATCACCAATTCCGAATTCGGCCTGGTCGCCCTGGCCTGGATGGATGGCGGCACGCGCAACCTCTACACCAAGAAACCGGTGCGCAAGATCGAAGACCTCAAAGGCATGAAAATCCGCGTACAAGGCAACCCCTTGTTCATCGAAGCCTTCAATGAAATGGGGGCCAACGGCATCGCCATGGACACCGGCGAGATCTTCAGTGCCCTGCAGACCGGCGTCATCGACGGCGCAGAAAACAACCCGCCGACCCTCTTGGAACACAACCATTTCCAGAACGCCAAGTACTACACCCTCACCGAACACCTGATTTTGCCCGAGCCCATCGTGATGTCGAAAATCACCTGGAACAAACTCACCCCCGCGCAACAAGACATGGTGAAAAAAGCCGCCAAGGCCGCCCAGGCTGACGAGCGCGTGTTATGGGACGCCAAGTCCGCCAGCAGTGAAACCAAGCTCAAGGCCGCCGGTGTCGAGTTCATCACTGTCGACAAAAAACCCTTCTATGACGCCACCGCGCCGGTTCGCGCCAAGTACGGTGCGGCCTACGCCGACATCATCCAGCGTATCGACGCCGTTCAGTAACGCCCTCCTTCTCTAGCAAGGCCCGGCGCGGTCGGCATCGACGCGCCCGGTTACGGTGAACGCCATGAAGAATTTACTGCTGCGCATCAACGACCGTATCTACATGACCTGCATCTGGGTCGCCGGCCTCTCGGTACTGGGGGTCGCGCTGATCATCCCCTGGGGCATCTTCGCCCGCTATGTCCTCGGCACCGGTTCGAGTTGGCCGGAGCCTACCGCCATCCTGCTGATGCTGGTATTCACCTTTATCGGCGCCGCTGCCAGTTATCGCGCCGGTGCGCATATGTCGGTAGCAATGATCACCGACCGCCTGCCGCCCCGCCAACGCCAGATCATCGGTGTCGTCTCGCAGTTGCTGATGGGCACCATCTGCCTGTTCATGACGATCTGGGGCACCAAGCTGTGCCTGTCCACCTGGAACCAGTTCATGAGTGCCATCCCCACCCTGCGCGTCGGTATCACTTATATGCCGATCCCGATTGGCGGGCTGCTGACCCTGGTTTTTGTGCTGGAAAAACTCTTGCTCGGTGACCAGAGCAACCGTCGGGTCGTGCGCTTCGACCTGGTTGAAGAAAGCGAAGGGGCTGCCTGATATGGACGCATTGATTCTGTTGGGCAGCTTTATCGCCTTGATCCTGATCGGCATGCCTGTGGCGTACGCCCTGGGGTTGTCGGCACTGATCGGCGCGTGGTGGATCGACATCCCGTTCCAGGCCCTGATGATCCAGGTGGCCGGCGGGGTGAACAAGTTTTCGCTGATGGCGATTCCGTTCTTTGTATTGGCCGGCGCGATCATGGCCGAGGGCGGCATGTCACGGCGGCTGGTGGCGTTTGCCGGGGTGCTGGTGGGTTTCGTGCGCGGCGGCCTGTCGTTGGTGAATATCATGGCCTCGACGTTTTTTGGCGCCATCTCCGGTTCGTCGGTGGCGGACACGGCCTCGGTCGGCTCGGTGCTCATCCCGGAAATGGAACGCCGTGGCTACCCGCGTGAGTTCGCCACGGCGGTGACCGTCAGCGGTTCGGTGCAGGCGCTGCTGACTCCGCCCAGCCATAACTCGGTGCTCTACTCCCTGGCGGCCGGTGGTACGGTGTCGATTGCCTCGTTGTTCATGGCCGGCGTGGTGCCGGGCTTGCTGATGAGTGCGTGCCTGATGGTGCTGTGCCTGATCTTCGCGAAAAAGCGCAATTACCCCAAGGGTGAAGTCATCCCACTCAAGCAGGCGCTGAAAATCTGCGCCGATGCGCTCTGGGGCCTGATGGCCATGGTGATCATCCTGGGCGGCATCCTCTCGGGGATTTTCACCGCCACCGAATCCGCCGCGATTGCCGTACTGTGGGCGTTCTTCGTGACCATGTTCATCTACCGCGACTACAAATGGAGCGAGCTGCCCAAGCTGATGCATCGCACGGTGCGCACCATTTCCATCGTGATGATCCTGATCGCCTTCGCCGCCAGCTTCGGCTACATCATGACCCTGATGCAGATCCCGGCGAAGATCACCACGATGTTCCTGACCCTGTCGGACAACCGCTACGTGATCCTGATGTGCATCAACGCCATGCTGCTGTTGCTCGGCACGGTGATGGACATGGCGCCGCTGATCTTGATCCTCACGCCGATCCTGCTGCCGGTGGTGCTGGGTATCGGCGTCGACCCGGTGCACTTCGGCATGATCATGCTGGTCAACCTCGGAATCGGCCTGATCACGCCGCCCGTGGGTGCGGTGCTGTTCGTGGGGGCGGCGGTGGGCAAGGTCAGCATCGAGAAAACCGTAAAGGCGCTGCTGCCGTTCTATGGCGTGCTGTTCCTGGTACTGATGGCCGTGACCTACATTCCGGCGCTGTCGTTGTGGCTGCCAAGCGTGGTGCTCTGATGCTGATTGAACTGCAAGACAACCTGACCCAACTCACCCTCGCGCCAGCCACGGGAGGCAGCATTGTCAACTGGACGGTGCGCGCCACCGGCCAGCCGTTGTTGCGGCCCAGCGATGCCCACGCGATCAGCGCCGGGTTGCCAGGCAAGCTGGGCTGCTATCCCTTGGCGCCTTGGTCCAACCGGATTGCCGAAGGGGGTTTCGACAACCCCGACGGTTGGCTGGCGCTGGCGCCCAATAGCTCGACCGACCCGCTGCCGATTCACGGCTCTGCCTGGCAACAGGCGTGGCAGGTGGTCAGCCAAGCGACGGATGAAGTGATCCTGGAAATGGCGTGCGACGCACCGTTCGCCTATCGCGCCGAGCAGCGGTTTCGCCTGGAAAACGGTGCGCTGAGCATCACGTTGCGGGTGACCCACCTGGCAGACAGTCCCGCGTGGCACGGGTTGGGATTGCATCCCTATCTGCCGCGCACAGCGGGAACACGGTTGCAGGCCAAGGCTTTGCAGGTGTGGATGAGCGACGCCTCCAAGCTGCCAACGGAGCTGGCGTCGGTGCCCACCGCTTGGGATTTCCAGCCGTTGAAAAGCCTGCCGGAAGGCCTGGTGGACAACGGCTTTTGCCACTGGGACGGCCACTGCCTGATCGAGCAACCGGACCTGGGCTACACGCTGGAATGCCAGGCCACGGGGAGTGATTACTTCCTGCTGTACTGCCCGCCGGGGCTGGGGTTCTTTTGCATCGAGCCGGTGAGTCATCCGGTGAATGCCCATCATCTGCCAGGGCGGCCTGGGCTGAAGCTGTTGGAGCAAGGCCAGTCAGTAGAGCTGGCCTTTACCCTCAACTATCAGCCCCTCTCAAGGCGGGCTGTTCTTTAATCGCCCCGCCGTATCAATACTGACCACCACCGACAACCCAGGCCGCAACCGCTCGCTCTCGGCCTGGTCCGGGTCCACCATGATCCGCACCGGCACGCGCTGGGCGATCTTGACGAAGTTGCCGGTGGCATTGTCCGCCTGCAACAGGCTGAATTCCGAGCCGGTGGCCGGGGAAATATGCTGCACAGTGCCACGGAATTTGCGGTGGTTCAGCGCGTCCACCGTGAAGGTCACCGGCTGGCCGACCTGCACGTTGTCCATCTGGGTTTCCTTCATGTTGGCGATCACCCACAACTGCGGCGGCACCAGCGCCATCAACTGCGCGCCGGAGTTGACGTAGGCCCCGAGCCGCACGCCAATCTGCCCGAGCTGACCATCACGCGGCGCGGTGATGCGAGTGTTGGACAGGTCGATACGCGCCAACTCCACCGCCGCCTCGGCACTGGCCACGGCCGCCTCCAGGGAGCCACGGTTGACGATCACCGTCTGCAGGTCTTGGCGGGCGATTTCCAGGCTGGCCTGGGCCTGCGCCACGGCGGCGAGGGTCTGTGCGTTGGCGGCGCGGGTCACGTCCAGCTCGCGCTTGGACACCGAGCCGTCGCTGATCAGCTCTTCATTGCGGCGCAAATCGGCGGTGCTCTTGCGTGCCTGCGCCTGGCTGTCCACCAAGGCGGCCTGACGCAGCTTGATGGTGGCTTCCGCGCTGTTGCGCTGTTGCACCACATTCGCCAACGACGCCTTCTGCACCGCCAGTTGGGCCAATGCCTGGTCCAGGCGCTGCTTGTAGATGCGGTCGTCGAGGCGCACCAGCAGGTCGCCGGCCTTCACGTGCTGGAAGTCCTGCACCGGCACTTCGAACACATAACCGCTGAGCTGCGGCCCGATGATCGTGACCTGCCCGCGCACCAGCGCGTTCTCGGTGGTTTCCACCGCGCTGCTGAACGGCGGCAATTGCCAGGCGTACAGCACGATCAGCACGCCGACGATAGCAATCGCGGCAAAGCCCAGGGACGAGATGATCCGCACCCGCAACGGGCGCAGCTCGGTGGGCACCGCGCCGGGTGGCGTGCTGCCTTCCGGGGTGGACGCGATGGCAGTAGTGGTGGTGGTCGAAGGTTCGGTCATGAAGGTGCGCCGCTGGGTTGAACGGGAGTGGCTGCTGCTCGGGTGGTGCTCATCAGCCATAGACTGCGGATAAAGATCCAGATCATGGTGAGTATCGCGATGATCGCGATCAACATGAAGACATCGTTGTAGGCCATCACGTTCGCCTCACGGGTCGCCGCCGTGGCCAGGCTGCGAATGCCCATCAGGTTGCGCAGCTCAGGGTCGGCGACAATGCCACCGTAGGCCGAGCCGCCGCTCTGCACCCGCGCGGCCACACGCGGGTCGAGCAGGGTCAGGTGTTCGACGATCATGCTGGAGTGATACTTCTCGCGCACGATCTGGAACGTGCCCAGCAACGCTGCGCCAATCAGGCCGCCGAGGTTCTGGCAAATCCCGAACATCACCGAGAAACTCACCAGGTTGCGCGGGTTGGCCAGCACGTTCTTGGTGCCCAACACCATGGTTGGGCCGAGGAAGAACGTGCCGCCGAAGCCTAGCAGGAACTGGCTGATATACAGGTTCTGCGGGCGTGTGAGGTTGCTGGAAAAACTGTCCATCACCGAGCCGGTGGCCATCAGCGCCAGGGAAATCACCAAGGGCATCAACAAATGCGCCGGGTTGATGGTCAAGGCACTCACCACCAGCCCGGCAATCGCCCCGGCGAGCATCACCACGTACAGGGTGTGCATCTGCTGGTAGCTCATGTTCAACATCTGCATGAACCCCACCGCGCCGGTGGACTGCTCCGACAGCACCATGCGAATCAGGATCACCGCCAACGCCAGGCGGATCATCACGCCACTGCCCAGCCAGCGAGTCATCAGCATTGGGTTCGCACGGTTATGCTCGATGGCCAGGCCGGCCATGATCAGCACCAGGGAACAGGCCGAGGCGATGCCGATCCAGGGCGCTTCCAGCCACCAGTCGATGCGGCCCAGGGACAACACCGCGCAGAGCAAGGCGACGCCGGTGGCGAGGATGGCGAAGGTGAGGAAATCGAGTTTTTCAAAAGTCTTGAAGCGGTCGCCGGGCGGGAGTTTAAGTAGGAAGACGCAACCCAGGCAGATCAGCGCCATGCCCAGCTCGAACAGGTACAGGCCGCGCCATTCGGCGATTTGCAGCAGGTCTTCGGAAAACAGGCGTGCCAAGGGTAAAGCCAGTTGCGCGGTGCCCAATCCCAGCACCAGCGCCTTTAAGCGCCACTTGGCCGGGAACGCCTGGATCATGTAGTACAAGCCCAACGAACTCAGCGCCGCGCCGACCATCCCATGGGCTGCGCGCACGGCGATGGCCGAGTTGAGGTCGTTGACGAACAAGTGGCCGAAGGTGACCAGCGCGTACAGCACCAGGAACACTTCGGTGAAGGCGCGCAGGCCGAACTGTTGGCGGAACTTCACCAGCAGCAGGTTCATGCAGACGTTGGTCATGACGTAGGCGGCGGGCAGCCAGGCCATTTCGGCGGTGGTCGCGCCGAGGGCGCCTTGCAGGTATTGCAGGTTGGCGATGACCAGCGCGTTGCCCAGGCCCCCGGTGATTGCCACCAGCACGCCGACCATTGCGAACAGCCAACGCTTGTGCGTGGGGTGCAGCGGGGTGGACGGTGAACCTGGGAGGCTTGGGCGCTCGTGGGGTTCCCAGGTGTGGGGGGTGTATTTGTTCATTCGGTGACCTAAATGAGCCGACCCGGGGGAGTCGGTAAAGCTTACTCAGAGAGTAGTAAACCTGAGGGGAGTTCATCTTGTCATGTGGGGGAGTGGGTGGTGTACATATCCGTTGCTGCGGTCACGGCCGCTTATGGTTCCGCTCTTACAGCGGCTCACTTTTGGAAAGGCCGGAATGCCGGCCCAGCCAAAAGTAAGCAAAAGGCCTTCGCCCCAACACTCGGTACCTCGCCTAGGCTCGGTATGCCCGTAATCCGACAGTGATTTGGGGGGCCGCCGCCACGCGCCATCCATGGCGCGGGGCGGCTAAACCGGCATCCCTGCCGGTTTACCCCCCAAATCCCTGCCGAATTCCGGCCAGCGTGTTTGACGGGGCGCCTAAGATCAAAATCAAAAACAAAGCCAGAGCCAGAGCCAGA